>CAZYIP010000006.1:20161-45229 GCA_964646895.1 uncultured Salinisphaerales bacterium
GGCGCGGGGTCAGGTCTTGCTTTGTAACATCCCTTTCTTTTTGCTCCCGGTGCCTTTCGGGGAGTTCGCCCGATACCGTCATTGCCTGCAACTGCTGGCGCCGGTGCTCCAGGGTCTGGTCGTCGAAGGTCACGGGCAAGCCGGAAGTCGCTGCGGCCTGGACCATGCGCTCCTTGAATTCGTCCGTGCCGTTGACCTTGATCCGACTGCCATGACGTTGCAGCGCCACGCGCAGTGCCGCCTGCAGATCACCCGCCGATGCGTCCCACCGCATTTGCAGCCTTTCACCATCGTCACGGATGGCGCCGGTGTCGCCGCGGTAGAGGATCGTGCCCTTTTTGGTGATGCTGTCGATCACCGGCACCGCCCCGCCCCCTCGGGCGCCCTGTCCCTGAATGGTTTCGCCCTGAAGCATCTGCCGGGCTTCGCGGGCACGCAGCGCCGTCAGTGCGTCTTCGTCGCCCTTCATCGCCTGTGCTTTCAGCCAATCCGCCCAGGCAGGCTGCGATGTCTGTTCGTAAACTGCCTGGCGCTGTTCCTGATAGCGCTTCTTGACTTCCTCCAGCTTTCCCCGAAATTCTCGCGACTCCTGCGCGTACATCAGCTTGCGGGTGCTGCCTTTCGCCACGAAGTGCTTGATCTCGGCGCGCCGCGCGCGGTTGCTGGCCTTGAGCCGTTCGATATCCCGTTCCTTGCGCTCACGCAACGGCGCGAGCGCCTTGCTGCGCTGCGTCTGCGCCTCCTTGCGCTCCACCTGATACCGGGCGAACAACTCCGTGGTATCGATACGCATGGGCAATGGCCGCTTTTCGTAATGCTGCTCGGGCGCCGTATTGGCCTGAACCGGCGCCGGCTCGAAGGCCCCCAGCCGCTTCTCCAGATTGCTCCTGGAAAGGGCGCGGTCCACCGTGCTCGCCCGCGCCATCGTGCCATTGCCGTCCGCGATCACGCACCCGGCGCCGCGCTCGCGCAATTGCAGGCCGTTTTTTTGCAGCGTGCGGTGCAGTTCGTCCCACGACTGCGCGGCCTTGAGGTCATCCAGGCAATTGCGCCGGACCCACCCCACCAGGCTCTCCACCCCGGCGTGGCGTTCCATGTCCTCGGCCCGGTTGGCACCCCCGGTACGCCCCTGTGACTGGTGATTGTCCACCTGCAGGCCGTGTTCGTTTTCCAGGTGCGCGGCGAGCACGCCAAGCGTCCAGTAATCCCGGAACGGCGTGTGAATGGTGAGCGTTTCCGGATGGACCTTGTTGATTGCCACGTGGATGTGCAGGTTATCCGTGTCGCGGTGCACGGCGCTCACCCGCTGGTGGCCCTCGAAGCCCAGGCCATCGCAAAGCCTCTCCTCGACGGCCTTGATGACCTCCGGCGAAGGCTCCTCCCCGGGCCGGAAGGAAATCATGAGATGGTAGGTTTTGTCGCTTCCCGCGCGCGTGTTCTGCGCCTGCGTGGCCAGGACTTCCCGCGCCGCGAATGCCGGATCGTCGCTCCGGCAGTTGGTGACCTGCACATTCTCCACCCGTTCCGCCTGGCTGCGCGGATCGGTGAGATAATCCACCAGATCGGCAAAACGGTTGGGTTTCACCGCCCGGGCGGAGATGTGCTTGGCAATCACCGCCGCACAACCTGACTGGCAGCTTCGAACAAAGCGGTCTGATTGCGCTCGATCTTCTCCAGCAGCGTATGAATCACCTCGGGACCGACGCGCGAGGTGCGCTCGTCACTGCTCAGCCAGAGTTTCAGCAATCCGCCCAGACGGCCGAGATCGGCGTTGATTCTCGCCAGATCATCCACCCGGCGGTGGTCGAGAATACCGGCGATCTCGTAACCCATGCCAACGTTGCGCAGATAGGCGGCCACACTGAGACCGGCAGCGGCCGCGTTCTCCTTGATGCACGCCTCTTCTTCCGGCAACACTGGTACGCGCAGATGCAAGCCGTGCTTGCGGGTAGGCTTTCCCTGTTTATTGTTCACCGTTCGTCCTCACGGGAACCCGAGGAACTTCCGAACAACCGGCGCACACACGCGGCGATCGCCCGGAGATTCCTCAGCTATCCATTGTCTGCCAACTCCCGATGCCCCGACCGAATGACGGGGTTATGTGAGAATAACTTGCGCACCGGTGGCTAGCTCCCTCTATGCTAATGTTGACTCCGTTAACGCATTGTATAGTCTAATGCTCGAAATAAGAATAGTGCCACCCTGCTAATCGACGCAAATTTTCATTAGAATACCGACAGCGAGGAACGCATGACTATCGCAACCCGGAAGCGCATCCATGAAAAGCACGCCGCGTCAAAAACATAACCCCTCCCGGCCCGGCACTTGACCGTCATGTCCAGGAGCCTTTCACAGCGCATAGCCACGCGCGCGATCGCCAGACAGCCGACCCGCTCCGGGCGCAACCGGGCCGTATTTCTGGCAATTCGTGACGAAGTGGAAAAGGCCATGGAAGATGGCTGGTCGGTCAGGATGATCTGGCAAACCCTTGTCGAGGAAGGAAAGATTGATGTCAGCTACAACAGTTTTCTGTCCTACGTAAAGCGGCTGATCAAGACCCGGCCGGCCAACGTGCCGGCGGCGCCGGCCGCGGCGCCACGTCCCCCTTCCACGCCCACGGCTCCGGCCCCATCGGAGCCCCCCACAACCCGAAATCCGCCCGCGTCCGGGACCGGCGCCGGCAGCCACGACACGTTCACCTTCAACCCGACGCCCAGAAAGGAGGACCTGATCTGATGGCGAAGGTACACATGATTCTTCAGGGAAAGGGGGGCGTCGGCAAGTCGATGGTCGCGGCCACCGTCGCACAATACAAACTGGGCAAGGGACAAACGCCCCTGTGTATCGACACCGATCCTGTCAATGCCACCTTCGAGGGCTATCAGGCGCTCAAGGCCCGGCGGCTCGAAATTCTCGCCGGCAACGAAATCGACCCACGCAGCTTCGACAACCTGGTCGAGCTGATCGCACCGGCCCGGGACGACGTCATCGTCGACAACGGGGCCAGCTCGTTCGTACCGCTGTCGCACTACCTCATCAGCAATCAGGTGCCGGCACTGCTGCGGGAAATGGGGCACGAACTGATCATTCACACCGTCGTGACCGGCGGCCAGGCGCTGCTGGATACGGTCAGCGGCTTCGCGCAAATCGTGGCACAGTTTCCGGCCGAAGCCCGGTTCGTGGTCTGGCTCAATCCCTTCTGGGGCCCGGTCGAATATGAAGGCAAGGGGTTCGAGCAGCTGAAAGCGTACACCGCCAACAAGGATCGCGTCTCGGCGATCATCCGGATTCCGCTGCTCAAGGACGAAACCTACGGCCGCGATTTCAAGGACATGCTGCAGGCACGGCTGACATTCGACGAGGCGATCGCCATGGCGTCTCTCACGATCATGACACGACAACGCCTCAAGATCGTGCGCCAGCAACTCTTCGACCAGCTCGACAACGCGGTGGTGCTGTAATGGCGGACAAGACCGATCAGCTCATACAGGAAATCGCCGCCCAGCACGGTGTCGCGGTCAGCCGCGATGATCCCATCCTGATTCTCCAGACCATCAACGAGCGCCTGCTGCAGGACAGCGCTCAGTCACAGCAGGTCATCCTCGACCATTTCAAGGAAGAAATGGAACTCATCGCACACCGCTGGAATGCCGATAGCAAGGACAAGGCGGAGAGAACCCTGAACGCGGCGCTCGCCGCCAGCAAAACAGCCATGTCGGAGATGACGCAACAGGGCGCGAGCACCACGGCCGACGCGGTCCGGGCCGAAGCCGACCGCGCCGTCAAACGCTTCGATACGGCGCTCAGGCGAAGCGAACAAATCGCGCGAACGACGTTGGTCGCGGCAGGCATCACCCTGAGCGCGGTGGTGATTTTCGCCGGCGCTGTTCTGTTCTGGCGCTAGGTTGGGGCTATCGCGGCTGAAGCCGCTCCCGCAAACCGCGCCTTCCCCCGGCAACCGATCCCGTTTGTGAGAGCGGCCCAACCGCGATACCAGCACAAAAGCCGATCATCGCCCCGATGAGAGCGAAAGCGAGTGGCGACGCGCGTGCTCCTGATTGTGCGTGCGCTCACGCTTTTTCTCCTGCCTGTGCTTGAGCGCCCGCTCGCGGCGGCGCGCCTGCTGCAGGTCGTCCCAGTCGGACGCGAGCCCCGGTTGCCGCGCACGCAGCTTGCGCGTGGCCAGTTCCTCGATGCGCGAGCCGTACAGGCTCATGCCCTCCTTGATGTCATTCACATGCTCCAGGCGTCGCTGCAGACGCTGCAGGCTGCGCTGCTGACGGACAACCTGCTGGCGCCAATGGGCTCTTGCGCGGGGTCGAGAGAAAAAGCCCGGCTTGTTTGCCTGGGTTTGGCGCAGGCGCGCCGACTGTCGGCCGATCAAGGTTTCCAGCCGCACCTCCATGCGCTCGACCTGCCTCTCCTTGGCCTGCACATACGACGCAAAAGCGGCGCTGTAACGGGCTTCCAGGGGCGTGTCTTCCAATAACGCCGTCTGCTCGCGCCGGGCGCTTTCGGCCATCTGCTCCAGGCGACCGGCCCGCGCCTCCGCCCGTTTGCCGCCATTTGCCGCGCTTTTCGCCTCCTTGATCGCCCGCTTTTCCTTTTGCTCTTCCTGCTCCATAACGGTCTCCCTGTGTCCTTGTCGGTTACTCGTCATTCTAGCCCGGAATTTTCACCAAGTGCACGGGTCATCCACGGCCCGGTGGGTGTCCGCCAACCGGATCCGCAGGCGGGGCGAGGAACTCCGGTGTCATTCCGTGCGTCCAGAATAGTGTGACGCGCTGCTTTCGACGCTGACCGCGGAGGTAACGGTTATAGCGATGACTTCCGAGAGTCCCGACCCGGGTCCGCGCATTTACAACCTGTTTCCGCTGCTGGCCGGCTCGGTGGAGGACTGGTGCGGCAATTTGCCGCGCATCGCGGCGCTGAAGTTCAACTGGGTATACCTCAACCCGTTTCACTATCCCGGCTTCTCCGGCAGTCTCTACGCGATCAAAGATCCCTACGCCATGAACGAACTGTTCGCCACCGGCGACGGCGACGTCCGGCTGCGCGAGCTCACGCGCAACGCGCGCGAGGCGGGGCTGGGGATGATGATGGATCTGGTCATCAACCACACCGCGCGCGATGCAACGCTGGTCGGGGAACATCCGTCCTGGTATCGGCGCGAACTCGGCGGCGAGCTGTACAGCCCGCGCGCCGTGGACCCCGACGACCCGGCCGCGGTAACGGTCTGGGGCGATCTGGCAGAACTCGACTACGAGCACCCGCGGGCACGCGAGGAACTGATCGACTACTGGTCGCGTTATCTCGAACATCATATCGCCCTCGGTTTCACCGGCTTTCGCTGCGACGCCGCCTATCAGGTACCGGCCGCGGTGTGGCAGCCCCTGATCGCCGTCGCCCGCGCCGTCTCGCCGCAGGTGCGATTTTTCGCGGAAACCCTCGGCTGCACGATCGCCCAGGTAACGGCACTGCGCGAGGCGGGTTTCGATTACCTGTTCAACAGCAGCAAATGGTGGGACTTCCACAGCGACTGGCTGCTGGATCAGTACAACCGGTTTCGCGACATCGCGCCGTCGGTCGCATTTCCGGAAAGCCACGACACCGAGCGCCTGGCGGCCGAACTGGGGCTGGAGGATCCCGAGCAGGTAGAACGCCACTACCGGCTGCGCTACCTGTTCGCGGCCTGCTTTTCCACCGGCGTGATGATGCCGATGGGCTTCGAGTACGGCTTCCGGCGCCGCCTGGACGTGGTCCATACCCGCAAGGCGGACTGGGAGCACACGGCGGTCGATCTGTCCACCTTCGTGGCCGCGACCAATGCGATGAAGGCCGCGCTGCCGGTGCTGAATCGGGAAGGCCCGCAGCGACGCCTCAGCGCACCGGGCGCCGACCCCGTGGTTCTTTTGCGGGAAAACCGGCACGGGGGCGACTGCGCCCTGCTGCTCATCAACTCCGATCGCGAACGCAGCCACGCCATCGACAGCGGCGCATTGCTGGCACGCGCCGGCGGCCTCATCGACCAGTTCACCGACGTGACACCGCAGGCCAGCCCGTTCGCCATCGAACCGGGACGACGGCTGACGCTCGAACCCGTGGAAATGCGCGTATTCCATGGCCGGCGGCGAACCCGCCGGAGACCGCCGGCACGCAACACCCAGGCCGGCAACCGGTTGGCCCGCCTGGCAGAGCAGCGCGTGGTGATCGAAAACGTCTGGCCGCAGATCGACGGCGGCCGTCACCCGGTCAAACGCGTGGTGGGCGACGTTTTGGAAGTGTGGGCCGACATCTTCAGCGATGGCCACGAAGCGCTCGGCGCGTGCGTCAGGTATCGGGAAGCCGGAAGCAATGCGTGGCGCGAAGCCCCAATGGCGTTTTTCGACAACGACCGCTGGCGCGGCGAGGTGCCGCTGGCACGCAACGCCCTGTATCGCTACACCATCGAGGCGTGGCGCGATCACTTCGCGACCTGGCGCAGCGACTTCCTGAAAAAGCGGGCGGCCGGACAGGCCATCGATCTGGAACTGATCGAAGGCCGCGACCTGGTGGCGAAAGCGGCCGCGCAAGCCGGCGGACTCGACGGCGAGACCCTGGCGGCACTCGTGTCCAGGCTGGAAAGCGGCGGAGACGACGCCGGCGTTCTGGAGCCCCTTCTGCTGGACGAGGCCCTGCCGGCGCTGATGCGCCGCGCGGCGCCGCGCGCCAACCTGAGCCGCTACCAGCCGGAACTGGAAGTCGTGGTGGATCGCACCGCGGCGGTGTTCAGTGCCTGGTACGAGCTGTTCCCGCGCTCCACCAGCGGAGATCCGCGCCGCCATGGCACCTTCCGCGACGTCATCACGTGGCTCCCGTACGTGCGCGATCTGGGCTTCGACGTGCTGTATCTGCCGCCGATTCATCCGATCGGGCTGACCCATCGCAAGGGCAGGAACAACGCCCTGCAAGCGGGACCGGATGACCCCGGCAGCCCGTGGGCGATCGGCTCGGCCGAAGGCGGACACCGCGCGATTCACCCGGCGCTCGGCACGTTCGACGACTTCCATCGCCTGCTGCTGGCGGCGCGCGAGCACGGGCTGGAGATCGCGCTCGACTTCGCCATCCAATGCTCGCCCGACCACCCGTGGATCCGCGAACACCCGGAGTGGTTCGACTGGCGCCCCGACGGCACTATCAAGTATGCGGAAAATCCGCCCAAACGATACCAGGACATCGTCAATGTCCACTTCTACGGCGACGCGCTGCCGACGCTGTGGTTCGAGCTGCGCGACGTGGTGCTGTTCTGGGTCGAGCGCGGCGTACGCATCTTCCGGGTCGACAATCCGCACACCAAGCCAGTGCCATTCTGGGAATGGCTGATCCGGGAGGTGCAGCGCCGCCATCCGGAGGTGATCTTCCTGAGCGAGGCGTTCACCCGCCCGAAAATGATGAAAAAGCTCGCCAAGGCGGGCTTCACCCAATCGTATTCCTACTTCACCTGGCGCAACACCAGGGCCGAGCTGACCGAGTATCTGACCGAACTCACCCGCGGGGAGTCCAGGGAATACATGCGCCCGAACTTTTTCGTCAACACGCCGGACATCAATCCGATTCCCCTGCAAAACGCCGGTCGCGCCGCGTTCCAGATCCGCGCCGTGCTGGCTGCGACCCTGTCTGCCGCGTGGGGCCTGTACAGCGGATTCGAGCTGTGCGAATCGGAACCGCTGCCCGGTCGCGAGGAATACCTGAATTCGGAGAAGTACGAGATCAAGGCGCGCGATGCCGACCAGCCCGGCAACATCCGTGACTACATCGCCCGGCTGAACCGCATCCGCCGCGAAAACCCCGCCTTGCAGGCCTTTCTCAATCTGAATTTTTTCGACGCGCACGACGATCAGGTGCTGTTCTACGGCAAGCACACCGCCGACCGCGACAACATCATCTGGATCGCCGTCAACCTGGACCCGGACCAGCCGCACGAGACGACGATCGAGTTGCCGCTCGCCTCGCTGGGCCTCGACGACGGCGCCAGCGTGCAGGTGGAGAACCTGTTCGGCGGCGAGCGCTTCCACTGGCAGGGCAGGGAGCAGCGGATCCGCCTGGATCCGACCTTCAATCCCTGCGAAATCTGGCGTATTACATTTCCAGAACGGGGCAACGACCGCTGATCATGGCGCTACAACAGCAACAAAACGGTATCGATCGCAGCGACACCCTCTGGTACAAGGACGCGGTCATCTACCAACTGCACGTCAAGGCGTTTTTCGACGCCAACAACGACGGCATCGGCGATTTCGCGGGCCTCACGGCGAAGCTCGACTATCTGCAGGCGCTCGGGGTGACGGCGATCTGGCTGCTGCCCTTCTACCCCTCGCCGCTGCGCGACGATGGCTATGACATCTCCGACTATCGCGGTGTCAATCCGAGCTACGGCACGCTCCCGGACTTCCGCCGCCTGGTGCGCGAATGCCATCGCCGGGGCCTGCGCGTCATCACCGAACTGGTCATCAACCACACCTCGGACCAGCATTCCTGGTTCCGGCGCGCGCGCGAGGCGAAGCCGGGCACCGTCTGGCGCGACTTCTACGTCTGGAGCGACACCGACGAACGCTACCAGGACACGCGCATCATCTTCATCGACACCGAGCGCTCCAACTGGACCTGGGACCCGGCCGCCAACGCCTATTACTGGCACCGGTTCTATTCCCACCAGCCGGATCTCAATTACGACAATCCGCGGGTGGTGCGCGAGATCATCCGCGTGCTGCGCTACTGGCTGGACATGGGCGTGGACGGCATGCGCCTGGACGCGGTGCCGTACCTGGTGGAGCGCGAAGGCACCAGCAACGAAAATCTCCCGGAAACCCACGCCATTCTCAAGCAGATCCGGGCCGAGGTGGATGCCCGCTTTCCCGACCGCATGCTGCTGGCGGAGGCGAACCAGTGGCCGGAGGACGTGCTCGACTACTTCGGCGACTCCGACGAGTGCCACATGGCGTTCCACTTTCCGCTGATGCCGCGCATGTACATGGCGATCGCCCAGGAGGACCGCCATCCGGTCACCGACATCATGCGCCAGACGCCGGACATACCCGCGCAGTGCCAGTGGGCGATCTTCCTGCGCAATCACGACGAGCTGACCCTGGAGATGGTGACCGAGCGGGAGCGCGACTATCTCTGGCGCGTCTACGCCAGCGACTGTCGCATGCGCATCAATCTCGGCATCCGCCGCCGCCTGGCGCCGCTGATGGACAACGACCGGCGCAAGATCGAGCTGATGAACGGCCTGCTGCTGTCCATGCCCGGCACGCCCATCATCTACTACGGCGACGAGATCGGCATGGGCGACAACGTCTTTCTTGGCGACCGCGATGGCGTGCGCACGCCCATGCAGTGGACGCCGGACCGCAACGGCGGCTTCTCCCGCGCCGACCCGTCGCGCCTGTACCTGCCGCCGATCATGGACCCGCTCTACGGCTACGAAGCGCTCAACGTCGAGGCCCAGGCGCGCAGCCCGGCCAGCCTGCTCAACTGGACGCGCCACATGATCGGCGTGCGCCAGTCGAGCAAGGCCTTCGGCCGTGGCAGCATCCGCTTTCTCTATCCCGGCAACCGCAAGATTCTCGCCTACCTGCGCGAGTACGAGGGCGAGGCCATTCTGTGCGTATTCAACCTTTCGCGCACGGCGCAGGCGGTGGAGCTGGATCTGGCGCGCTTCAATGGTTGCGTGCCGATCGAATTCGGCGGGGGCGGCGCGTTCCCGCCGATCGGCGAACTGTACTACCTGCTGACCCTGCCCGCCTACGGTTTCTACTGGTTCGCGCTGGCGGACCGCCAGGCGCTGCCCGACTGGTACCAGCCCGTGGCCGAGGCGCCACCGGAGCTCGTCACCGTGGTAACGCGCGCCGGACTACGGGATCTCGGGCGTCCGAGGCCGCGCCGGGTGCTCGAAAACGATGTCCTGCCGGAGTTTCTCAGCCGCCAGCGCTGGTTTGCCGCCAAGGCGGACGCGATCGAGCGGGTCACGATCGCGCATCTGTTCGAGCTTGACAGTCAGTTTCTGCTGCTGGAGGCGGACGTGGCATTCGAGCAGCGCCCGGCGCAGCGCTATTGCCTGCCACTCAGCCTGAGCGCGGAGGACACCGACAGCGTCAACCCGTCGATGCTTCCGTACACCCTGGCACGGCTGCGGCGTGGTCAGACGCTGTGGACACTCGTCGACGCCGTTACCGATCCAGGCTTTGCCCATGCGCTGCTCGCCGCCGTGCGCGACGGCATCGCGCTGGAGGCGGATGGGGAGCAGTTGCTCTTTCGCGCCACCGGGCGCCTGGCGACCACACCCTGGAGCACCGAAGACGAGGTTCAGCGGCTCGGCGGCGAGCAGAGCAACTCGTCCGTGCGTATCGGCGAACACGTCCTGCTCAAGCTGTACCGCAAACTGTACCCGGGGACTCACCCGGAAATCGAAATCGGCCGTTTCCTGCAGGCCGTGCACTTCGAACACACGCCGCCCCTGCTCGGCAGCATCGAACACGTCGGCGCCGACGGCTCGACCACGGCGATCGCCGCGGTCCATGGCTTCGTCGACAATCAGGGTGATGGCTGGAGCCGGCTTCTGGAAAACCTGCAACAGCGCCTGGAGGACTGGACCATGGTGGTCGCCGCCGAAAGCGGCGAAGCACAGGGCGAGTGGCTGGAAGGGGATCTTTACCTGGACCTGCTCGCGATTCTGGGCCAGCGTTCCGCCGAACTGCACCGGGCACTGGCGACGACGACCGGCCAGGCGGCCTTCGACCCGGAACCGACCGGCAGGGACGATCTGGCCGCGTGGCGCGCCGCGGCCATCGAGCAGGCGGAGCAGGCCTTCGCCACCCTTCAGCACACGCGCTCCCACCTCGATCCGGCCTTGCAGAAGGAAGCCGACGTCTTGCTCAGCCATGCGAGCGATTATCGCCAGTTCGTCGACTCCCTCACCGGCTCCGAGGTGCAGGCGGCGAAAACGCGCACGCATGGCGACTACCATCTCGGGCAGGTATTGCTGGCGGCCAACGACTGGATCATTCTCGACTTCGAAGGCGAACCGGCCAGGCCGCCGGACCAGCGCCGGCGCAAGACCTCGCCACTACGCGACGTCGCCTGCATGCTGCGCTCGTTCGACTACATGATGTGGACGGCGATCGCGCGCTTGAGCGCCGCCAACGGCGAACCGGCCGCGGGCATCGCCCGGCTCGCGCGACAGTGGCGCGATGCCGCTTGCGAGCGCTTTCTCGGCGCCTATCGCGCCACCATTGCCGGTGCCGCGAGCTACCCGGAGGATGAGGCGCAGGCGCAGCGGCTGCTGACCCTGTTCTCCTTCGAAAAAGCCTGCTACGAACTCGTCTACGAGGCGAACAACCGCCCCGAGTGGATCGGCATCCCGATGCACGGCCTGACCGACTTCTTCGCCTCCCGGTCCGAGAACCCGGAATGACCACGCGCCAGCCACCGCCGACCCACAGCCAGCGGGCCACGCGAGCAACCGTTCAGACGGCGATCCGCGGTCGCGAAAACGAGGTCGAGGCGCTGGTGCGCGGCGATCACGACGATCCGTTCCGCCTCCTGGGACTGCACGCCGACGGCCCGCGCGGCGCGGCGACTCTCCGCGTCTTTCTGCCCGACGCGACCGGGATCGCGGCCATCGACACCGCCAGCGGCGAGCCGATCACGGAGCTGGAGCGCGTGCACCCGGCCGGCCTGTGGGCCGCCGTCCTGGACGGCAGGCAGCCGCCCCGGCGTTACCGGCTGCGCGTCACCAGCGCGGCCGGGAGCAGGGACTTCGAGGACGTCTACCGCTTCGGCCCGGTGCTCGGCGAACTGGACGTGCACCTGCTGGCGGAAGGCCGGCATTTGCGCAATTTCGAGCGCCTCGGCGCCCATCCCGCCGAAATGGACGGCGTCCGCGGAACCGCCTTCGCCGTCTGGGCGCCCAATGCGCGGCGGGTGAGCGTGGTGGGGGATTTCTGCAACTGGGACGGGCGTCGGCTGCCCATGCGCCGCCGCCACGAGTGCGGGGTGTGGGAGCTGTTCGTGCCGCACGTGGGCGGCGGCGCGCTGTACAAATACGAGATCAAGGGCCCCGACGGCGCCCTGTTGCCGCTCAAGGCCGACCCGTACGCATTCTACGCCGAGCACCCGCCACGCACCGCGTCCATCGTTCATCCGTTGCAGCCTCTGCCCTGGCAGGACGCGGCATGGGTGGCGGGGCGCGCCGCCGCCAATGCGCTGGACGCGCCAATCTCCATCTACGAGGTGCACCTCGGCTCATGGCGGCGCAGGGGCGCGGACGGTGGCGACTACCTGAGCTACGCGGAGCTGGCCGACAGCCTGGTGAGCTACGCGCGGGACATGGGCTTCACCCATCTGGAGCTGATGCCGGTCAGCGAGTTTCCGTTCGACGGCTCCTGGGGCTATCAGCCGATCGGGCTGTACGCGCCCACCAGCCGCTTCGGCACGCCGGAAGGGTTCGCGCATTTCATCGACTGCTGCCATCGCGCGGGCATCGGTGTGCTGCTCGACTGGGTGCCGGGCCATTTTCCCACCGATCCGCACGGGCTCGGCTACTTCGACGGTACGCATCTGTACGAACACGCCGACCCGCGCCAGGGGTTTCAGCATGACTGGAACACCCTGATCTTCAACTACGGCCGCCGCGAGGTGCGCAACTACCTGCTCGGCAATGCCCTGTTCTGGAGCGAGCGCTATCACGCCGACGGCCTGCGCGTCGATGCCGTCGCCTCGATGCTGTACCTGGACTACAGCAGGCGGCCCGGCGAATGGGTACCCAACGAGTTCGGCGGCAACGAGAACCTGCCCGCCATCTCGCTGCTGCGCGAGATGAACGAGCACATCTTCGGTGCGTATCCCGGCGCCACCACCGTCGCCGAGGAATCGACCGCCTGGCCCGGCGTTTCCCGACCGACGTATCTCGGCGGGCTCGGCTTCGGCTACAAATGGAACATGGGCTGGATGCACGACACCCTCGACTACCTGGCGCAGGATCCCGTGCATCGGCGCTGGCACCACGATCGCCTCACCTTCGGCCTGATCTATGCCTTTACCGAGAACTTCATTCTGCCGCTCAGCCACGACGAGGTGGTGCACGGCAAGCGCTCGCTGATCGGCAAGATGCCGGGCGACCGCTGGCAGCGCTTCGCCAATCTGCGCGCCTACTTCGGCTTCATGTTCGGGCATCCGGGCAAGAAACTGCTGTTCATGGGCGGCGAATTCGCGCAGGAACGGGAATGGAGCCACGACCGCAGCCTGGACTGGCATCTGCTGAACGACCCCGCGCATCGGGGCGTGCAGCGGCTGATCCGTGACCTCAACCACGCCTACCGTGAACTGCCGGCGCTGCATGAGGTCGATTTCGATAGCGCCGGCTTCGAGTGGGTCGTGGCAGACGACGCCGGGCAAAGCGTCATCGCCTTTCTGCGCCGCGGCCACGATCCGCACCGGCCGGTGCTGGTGGTGTGCAATTTCACCCCCGTGCCCCGTCACGGTTATCTCCTCGGGGTGCCGCAGCCCGGCTTCTGGCACGAGCGCATCAACACCGATTCGCAGCATTACGGCGGCGGCAACCTGGGCAATGGCGGCGGCGCAATGACGTCACCCAAACCGCGGCACGGGCAACCTCATTCCCTCAGCCTGACGCTGCCGCCATTGGCGACGCTCATCCTGGAGTGGCGGACAGCGAAGTGACATCGTCTGGACGACACTCCCGATTCCCCCTCTCCCCCCGAGGGGCGAGGGGATCGAGTTGTGTGCGGCTTCAGCCCCGATAGCGGTGCGAGAATCGCGGCTGAAGCCGCTCCCACAATGCTGTGGCTGGCACACGAGTCGGGAACAAATCAAGCGTGAGAGATCAACTCCATGGCAGCAAATCAAATCCGCATATCACCAGGTCGACCCTACCCGCTCGGGGCAACCTGGGACGGACGCGGGGTCAACTTCGCACTGTTCTCCGCGCACGCGGAGAAAGTCGAACTGTGCCTGTTCGAGCGCTCGCGCGGCAGTGAAACCGACCGCATCGCGCTGCCGGAATGCACCGATCAGGTGTGGCACGGCTACCTGCCCGAGGCGCGGCCGGGCACGCTCTACGGTTATCGGGTCTACGGCCCGTACGAGCCCGAAAACGGTCACCGGTTCAATCATCACAAGCTGCTGCTGGATCCGTACGCCCGGTTGCTGCGCGGCCGTCTGCGCTGGTCCGACGCGCACTTCGGCTACCGCGTCGGCTCGAATCGGGAGGATCTGTCCTTCGACCGCCGCGACAACGCCCGCGGCATGCCCAAGTGCGAGGTGGTCGATCCCAGCTTCCGCTGGGGCGACGATCGAGCGCCGGCACATCCCTGGGACGAGACGCTGATCTACGAAACGCACCTGCGCGGCTTCACCATGCGCCACCCGGACGTCAAGACGTCGCTGCAGGGCACGGCGGCGGGCTTCGCGACCCAGCCCGTCATCCGGTATCTGCGCGATCTCGGCGTCACCGCGATCGAGCTGCTGCCGATCCACGCCTTCGTCAACGATCGCTACCTGATCGAACGCGGCCTGAGCAACTACTGGGGCTACAACACCATCGGCTTCTTCGCGCCGGAGTACCGCTACCTGGCGAGCGGACAGCTCTATGAACTCAAGACCATGATCGCGCGCCTGCACGACGCCGGCCTGGAGGTCATCCTCGACGTGGTCTACAACCACACCGCCGAAGGCAACCAGCTGGGGCCCACCCTGTCCTTCCGCGGTATCGACAACCGCAGCTATTACCACCTGCAACCGGAAAACCCGCGCTATTACACCGATGCTACCGGCACCGGCAACACCCTCAACGTGCCCCATCCGCGCGTACTGCAGATGGTGATGGACAGCCTGCGTTACTGGGTCGAGGAAATGCACGTGGACGGGTTTCGCTTCGATCTGGCCTCGGCGGTCGCGCGCGGGCCGAACGGCTTCAACCAGCAGAACGGCTTTCTCGCGGCGATGCGCCAGGATCCGGTGCTGGCGCGCGTCAAGCTCATCGCCGAGCCCTGGGATCTCGGGCTCGGCGGCTACCAGCTCGGCAACTTCGGCACCGGCTGGGCCGAGTGGAACGACCGCTTCCGCGACAGCGTGCGCCGGTTCTGGCGCGGCGACGATGGCGTGCTGCCGGAACTCGCCAGCCGCCTGACCGGCTCGGCGGATTTCTTCGATCACGACTGGCGGCGGCCCTGGGCCAGCGTCAACTTCGTTACCTGCCACGATGGCTTCACCCTGCACGACCTGGTGTCGTATTCGCGCAAGCACAACGAAGCCAATGGCGAGGACAACCGCGACGGCCGCGACGACGCGCTGGCCGCCAACTACGGCGTGGAGGGCCCCACCGACGATCCCGAAATTCGTGCCCTGCGCTACCGCCAGTGGTGCAATCTGCTGGCAACGGTGCTGCTGTCCCAGGGCACGCCCATGCTCCTCGCCGGCGACGAATTCGGCCGCACCCAGAACGGCAACAACAACGCCTACTGCCAGGACAACGAAACAAGCTGGCTGAACTGGGACGACATCGACAGCGAGGGCCGCGCGCGTCTCGCCTTCGCCCGACACGTCATCCGCCTGCGCCAGCAGCATCCGATTCTGCGCTGGCCGCACTTTCTCCATGGCCAGAACCAGTGCGAGCACGGAATTCGCAACATCACCTGGCTCACGCCCGAGGGCACGGAGCCCGCACCGGAGTGGTGGCAGACGCCGTCGCAGCGCTGCATCGGCCTGATGCTGAACGGCAATGCCCAACGAGCGCCCACGGTGGACCCGGCCCTGTCCGACGAGATCCTGCTGCTGCTTTTCAACGCCGGCCAGGACAAGGTCGGATTCGCCCTGCCCCAGCTACCGGTCGGCATCGGCTGGTTCTGCCTGCACGACACGGCACAGGCGATCGAGGTCGACCGGCGCCTGCGCCGGTTTGGCGATGTCTTCGACCTCGACGCCCGCTCGCTCGCGCTCTTTCAGCTGACGGTGGAAGAATGAAAGCACGTTTCCGGCACAGCATGCCTTACGGCGCCGAAGTCCTCGACGCCGGCGGCGTCCGCTTCCGGCTATGGGCTCCGGCCGCCAACCGGGTCGCGGTGGCCGTCGAATCCGAAACCGGCGAACGCACCTACCCCATGCACGCGCTGGACGACGGCTGGTTCGAATGCGTCGCCGAAGCCGCGGGCGCCGGCAGCCGCTACCGATACCAACTCGAAGACGGCTCGCTGATGCCCGATCCGGCGTCGCGCTTTCAGCCCGACGACGTTCACGCGGCCAGCCTGGTGGTCGATCCGCGCGACTACCACTGGCGCTGCCCGGACTGGCGCGGGCGCCCCTGGCCGGAAACCGTACTCTACGAGACCCATGTCGGCGCCTTCACGCCCTCCGGCAACTACCTCGGCGTCGCGGACAAGCTGGATCATCTGGCCGCCATCGGAGTGACCGCGCTGGAGCTGATGCCGCTCGCCGACTTCGACGGCAGCCGCAACTGGGGCTACGACGGCGTGCTGCCGTTCGCCCCGGACGCAGTCTACGGCACGCCGGCGCAGCTCAAGCAGCTCGTGGACGCGGCGCACGAGCGCGGCCTGATGATCTTTCTCGACGTGGTGTACAACCACTTCGGGCCCAGCGGCAACTATCTGGCACGCTACGCGCCGCAATTCTTTACCGACCGCATCCATACCCCCTGGGGCGCGGCAATCGATTTCAGCCAGCCGCCCGTACGCCGGTTTTTCATTCACAACGCGCTCTACTGGCTGCAGGAGTACCGCTTCGACGGGCTGCGCCTGGACGCGGTGGACCAGATTCACGACCCCGGCCCCGAACATTTTCTGGTGGAGCTCGCAGCCGCCGTACGCACCGCGATCGGCGATCAGCGCCATGTTCATCTGGTCCTGGAGAACGACGACAACGCCGCCCACTACCTGGAACGCGCGCCGGACGCGACACCGCGCCACTACACCGCCCAGTGGAACGACGACTTCCACCACGCCGCGCACGTCCTGATTACCGGCGAGAACAATGGCTATTACGCCGACTACGCGACGGCACCCGCCGCCGATTTCGGGCGTGCGCTGGCACAAGGCTTCGTGTACCAGGGCGAGCCCTCGGCCTATCGCGGCGGCCACCGCCGTGGCGAGCCGAGTGCGCATCTGCCGTCGACGGCCTTCGTCAGCTTCCTGCAGAACCACGACCAGATCGGCAACCGGGCCTTCGGCGAACGCCTGGATGCGCTGGCGGATGCCGAGGCCATGGCGGCACTGACAGCCGCGTGGCTGCTCGCCCCGCAGATTCCGCTGCTGTTCATGGGACAGGAGTGGGGAGAGAAGCGGCCTTTCCGCTTCTTCTGCGACTATCACGACAAGCTCGCGGATGCCGTGCGCGAAGGCCGCCGCCGCGAATTCGCCGGCTTTGCCGAATTCGCCGATCCCGGGTCACGCGAGCGCATTCCCGATCCGAACGCCATGGAAACCTTCACCGCCTCCGCCCTCGACTGGGCCGCGCGCGACGACCGGCACGCGCGCGAGCGCCTGGCGCTGATCCGCGAACTGCTGGCACTGCGCCGCCGCGCCATCGTACCGCGGCTGCCCGCCGCCGACGGCTGCTGCCACGCCGGGAAGGGAGAGGCGCTGCGGGTCGGGTGGAGCCTGTCCGACGGGACTCGTCTGACCCTCATCGCCAACCTGTCTTCGCGCGCCGTCGAACGCCCGGATGCGCCGGTGGGTGAAGTGCTCTACGTCCGCCCGGCCGACCTCGTCCCCGCGCCCGGGGCACGGCAGCTGCCACCGTGGTCCGTGCAGTGGACATTGACGCCGGGGCACGCGGCATGAACGAGCCCGATAGCCTGCACCAGCTCGCGCAGCGCGCCGGTATCCAGTGTGAATACACCGACGTCTGGGGCCGGCCGCGCACGACTTCGGCGGCGACCCGCAAGGCCCTGCTCGCCGCCATGGGCCTGCCCGCCGCCACCGACGCGCAAGCGCGGGCTTCGCTGGATCAGCTGCTGGCGCGCCAACGGCAGCTGCTGCAGCCGGTCTACGTAGTGCGCTGCGACGAACCGGTCGGCGTGATCCTGCCGGAACCGCCACCACCGCAGCTGCATTGGCAAGTGGAGGTGGAGGACGGCACCCACGCCGAGCGCCAGGTCGCGACGAACTCCCTGCCGCTCCTCCACCCTGCCGAGGCCGGTGCAACGCAGCGCGCGCTGGCCTGCACCGGCAATCTGCCGTGGGGCTATCACCGCCTGCAGGTCACCTGCGGCGAACAGGAGGCCACGGCCCGCCTCATTGTCGTGCCCGACAAGGCGTGGCAACCACGGCCGTTGCGGGACGGCGGCCGGCGCTGGGGTCTGTCGCTGCAACTCTATGGCGTACGCTCCCGGCGCAACTGGGGAATTGGCGACTTCACGGACCTCACGCGCCTGGTCACCGGTGCCGGGCACCTGGGTGCCGCAGCCGTCGGTATCAATCCCCTGCACGCGCTCTGCTCCCGCGACAGCGACAACATCAGCCCCTACTCACCGAGCAGCCGGCTGTTTCTGAATCCGCTTTATCTGGATATCGAAGCAATACCGGAGTTCGCCGACTGCACGGGCGCACGGCGGCAGGTCACCACCGCCGATTTGCAGACCCGGCTGTATGCCCTGCGGAAGGGCGAGCTGGTCGACTATGCCGCGGTCGCGGCGCTGAAATGGCCGCTGCTGGAACTGCTTTACGAACACTTCCGGGAACAGGCCGAATCGCTGCCCGAGCGCCTGAACGAATTCCGCGCCTTCCAGCGCAGGCGCGGGCCGTGCCTGCGCTCGTTTGCCGTCTTCAACGCGCTGGCGAAAGCGCACGGGACGGCGCACTGGCGCGAGTGGCCGCAGGCCTACCGCGACCGGGATGCGGGCGCCGTCGCAGAATTCGCCGCACGCCACCAGGAGCAGATAGGATTCCACGAATACCTGCAGTGGCAAGCCGAGCGTCAGCTCGCCGCGGCCGGCACGGCTGCATGCGCGCAGGGCATGGAGATCGGGATCTACGCCGATCTGGCGGTCGGCGCGGACCCGAACGGCGCCGAGGCCTGGGACATGCAGCATGCGCTGGCCACGGGCGTGACGGTGGGTGCCCCGCCGGACGCGCTCAACCTCGCCGGGCAGGACTGGGGCCTGCCGCCGCTCGTTCCGGCGGCGCTGCGCGAGTGCGGATACCAGCCTTTCATCGACCTGCTGCGGGCGAACATGGCACAGGTAGGCGCCTTGCGCATCGACCACGTGCTGGGCCTGCTGCGACTGTACTGGATCCCCGACGGCGCGGAGCCACAGGCCGGCGCCTACGTCGATTACCCGTTTCAGGACCTGATCGGCCTGCTCGCCCTGGAAAGCCACCGCAACCGGTGCCTCGTCATCGGCGAGGATCTGGGGACCGTGCCGCCCGGCCTGCGGGAAGCCCTCGACGCGGCCGGCATCCTGTCCTACCGGCTGCTGTATTTCGAAAAGTCGGACCAGGGTTACCGGCCGCCCGGCGCGTACCCGGTCAATGCGCTGGTCAGCGTCGGCACGCACGATCTGCCGACGCTGCCCGCATTCTGGGACGGCGATGACATCGAACTGCGTACCCGCCTCGGCCTGTGGCCCTCGCCGGCCGAGCGCACGGCGGCGATCGAGGCGCGGCCGCGCGAGCGGGCCGCGCTCAGCGCGGCACTGCACCACCAGGGGCTGCTGCCGGACACGCAGGTGCCGAAAGATGCGCCGGTCGAGGCGGCTTACCGTTATCTGGCGCGGTCGCCGTGCAAGCTGCTGATGCTGCAGTCCGAGGATGTACTCGGCCAGCGCGAGCAGGTGAATGTGCCAGGCACCGTTCAGGCGCACCCGAACTGGCGCCAGCGCCTGCCGGTCCCGCTGGAAACGCTGTTCGCCGCGCCGGCGCTGCGAAAGCTCGCCGCTGAACTCAACGAGTCGCGGGGACCCACCGCCCGCGGTAATGACGGAAGTGGCGATTGATCGCGCTGGATCAGGCACAGCAGATAATCGCGGCCATCATTGATGGCACTCGACTGCAGCCTGTGCAGGCGCCGTGAGGGAGACGAGCCATGTCGAACGAGAAGCCCTGCCCGCCGCCGCGCGCGACCTATCGCCTGCAGTTCAACCACGAGTTCCGGTTCAGCGACGCGGAGCGCCTGGTGCGGTACCTGGACCGACTCGGCATCAGCCATATTTACGCTTCGCCCTGGCTCAAGGCCCGCGCCGGCAGCGCACACGGCTACGACATCATCGACCACAACGCCTTCAACCCGGAGGTGGGCGACGAGGCCGACTTCGACCGCCTGAGTACCGCCCTGGCGGACCACGGCATGGGGCACATCCTCGACTTCGTGCCCAACCACATGGGGGTCGGCGGCACCGACAACGAGTGGTGGCTGGACGTGCTGGAGTGGGGCCGCGCATCGCCGTATGCCGCCTACTTCGATATCGACTGGTGGATGGACGACGCCCATCTGCGCAACAAGGTGCTGCTGCCCTTCCTCGGCGACCACTATGGCAAGATCCTCGAAGCCGGGGAACTGGTGGCGCAATTCGATGCCGGCACCGGCACCTTTCACGTCAGCTACTACGATCATCGTTTCCCGCTTGCGGTACGCGATTACGCAACCTTGATCCGCGCCGCCCTGCAGGACGCTGGCGGCGAGATGGCGGCTGCGCTGCAGGCCTGCGCGGAGGAGGCTGCGGCCCTGCGGATCACCGCCAGCACGTCACGACGGCGCGCGACGCGCGTGCGCACCCGCGCGGCCGCGCTCAAGCAAGAGCTGGCAACGCTGGCCGGGGCCAATCCCGAGCTACGCGATCGCCTGCAGCAGGCGGCCGCCTCCCTCAACGGCACGCCCGGCGACAGCCGCAGCTTCCGGCCCCTGCACCGCCTGCTGGAATCCCAGGCCTACCGGCTGGCGTACTGGCGGGTGGCGGCGGACGAAATCAACTACCGGCGTTTTTTCGACATCAACGACCTCGCCGGCATTCGCATGGAAAATCCGCAACTGTTCGACACCGCCCACCGACTGGTGGGCCGGCTGCTGAGGGAGGGGCGGCTGGCCGGGCTGCGCATCGATCACATCGACGGCCTGCTCGATCCTGCCGGGTACTGTGCACAACTGGCACGCCTGGTACCGCAGCCGTTTTATCTGGTGGTCGAAAAAATCCTGGCGCAACAGGAACAGCTGCGCGACGAATGGCCGGTCGCCGGCACCAGCGGCTACGATTTTCTCAATCAGGTCAACGAGCTGCTGGTGGATTCGACGGCGGAGGCGGTACTGTCGCGGACCTATCGCCGCTTCACGGGCACGGACACGAGCTTCGACGAGGTGGTCTACCGTTCCAAGAAACGGGTCATGGAAACGCAGTTGACCAGCGAACTGCACGTGCTCGCGCGCGATCTCGACCGCATTTCGGAGTCGCACTGGGACACCCGCGACTACACGCGGGACAGCCTGGCGGCCGCGCTGAAGGAAGTGGTCGCCTGCTTTCCCGTTTACCGTACCTATGTCGATACGCGTGGCGCCGCCGCGCCGGACCGGCATGAAATCATTCGCGCCATCGCTGCCGCGCGGCGACGCTGGGGCCGTCCCGACCGGGACATTTTCGATTTCATCGAGAGCGTGCTCACCACCGACCTGATACGCCGCCCCCGCAGCGGCTACAAACGCGCGGCGGTGATCCGCTTTGCCATGCGCTTCCAGCAATACAGCAGTCCGGTGATGGCCAAAGGCTTCGAGGATACCGCCCTGTACCGCTACTCGCGCCTGAGCGGCCTCAACGACGTGGGCGGCGACCCGCGCCGGTTCGGCCTGTCGAGCGAGGAGTTCCACCGCGCCAACGAGCTTCGCGCCGAGCACTGGCCACACTCGATGCTGGCCACCGCCACCCACGATACCAAGCGCGGAGAGGACGTGCGTGCGCGGCTCGCGGTCTTGTCCACGATGGCCGACGAGTGGAGCCGCCAGGTGCGCCGCTGGGCGCGCCTGAACTGGTCCCGCAAGCGGCTCGTGGACAATGCGCCCGCGCCCGACCGCAACGATGAATACCTGCTTTACCAGACCCTGGTCGGCGCCTGGCCGCTGGAACTGACGGCCGACCATTGGCCGCGGCCGCACGTCGCGGAGTTCATCGAGCGCATCCAGGCCTACATGCACAAGGCGGTACGCGAAGCCAAGGTGCATTCGTCCTGGGCCAATCCCGACGAAGAGTACGAGCAGGCTGTCACCGACTTCATCGCCCGCATTCTCGACGCGGACGCGAGCCGCCGCTTTCTCGAACAATTCCTGCCCTTTCAGCAGCGCATCGCGGAGGCGGGCATGCTGAACGGCCTGGTCCAGGTCGCGCTCAAGCTCACCTGCCCCGGCGTACCGGACATCTATCAGGGTACCGAGCTATGGAGCCTGGACCTGGTGGATCCGGACAACCGGCATCCGGTCGATTTTGCCAAACGCGAGCGACTGCTGAACGAGGTTCGCGCGCTGGACCGGCTCGACGACGCAGACCGACTCGACGCAATGCGGGAGCTGAGGCAAAACTGGCACGACGGCCGCATCAAACTGTTCGTCGTGCATCAGCTGCTCGCCCTGCGGGCCACGCATCCGTCGCTGTTCGCCCATGGCGACTACCAGGCGCTCGCAACGCAGGACATGGATCAACACGGTTGTCTGGGCTTTGTCCGCAACGACGAGCAAAACGCCATTGTCATTCTGGTGCGGCACCGTCGCGGCGTCGACAGCGACGGCAACTTGCAGGCGACGCTGCCCGATATTCTCCGCAATGCGGACCTGATCGACGTATTCACCCATCGGCGCTTGCGGCCTGATGGAGCATGCCTCGCGCTCGGAGCCACTCTCGACATTCTGCCGGTGGCGGTGCTGAAACCGGTTTGATGAAGCCATGGATTTCACGCACCGGCGCTTCGACGGCTGCAACTGGCGGATTTTTATCGCGGCGCGAGCCGCGATTGGCGGCGGGCAGCACGCCGGGGCGATGCCTTGCCCCAAACCAGCCCCGGTGCGGCCTTTCGCCGCGCTCATGACACGGTGACAGGCGCATCAATCCGCGATCCGGATGCGGTTTTTCAATCGCGCGTGCCGCCGCGCCAGCTCCATCTCCGCCCCACCGCGGGCGAAAGGGATACAATGTCGCTGTAAAAACCTGTCTGAACACAGCCAGCCAATGACCTCACGGTGCACAATTCTCCGGGGCATCTGGCGTGTGCTGCTGCCGTCCCTTGTGCTCGCAGTGGCGCTCGCCGGCTCCGCGCGAGCCGCGGCCGTGCCGAACGCCCACGGCATGGAGATGCGGCTGGCCGCCTGCGCGTCCTGCCACGGCAAGCACGGCGAAGGCGACATGGGGCAAGAGGGCGGCATTTATCCGCGGCTGGCCGGACAGCCTGCCGATTATCTGTACCGGCAGATGCAGCGATTCGCCTCGGAAGAGCGCACCGGTATCCCCACGGTTGTCATCATGCAGCGGCTGCTGGAAAACCTGTCGCCGCGCTACCTGCGGCACATTGCCGAATATTACCAGGCGGCCGAACCACCCTATCCCCCGCCCGTCGCCGCGGATCCCGCGCGTCTGCGGGAGGGACGCGACCTGGTGCACCAGGGGCTGCCGCAACAGCGAATCGCAGCCTGCACCGAGTGCCACGGCGCAGACCTGCAGGGCCAGCCGCCGGATACGCCGGCCCTGGCCGGACAATACAACCGCTACCTGATCATTCAGTTTGCCCACTGGGCGCAGGGACAGCGCCATGACAAACTGCACGAACGCATCGCGCACACGCTGAGCGACGAACAGATACAAGCCGTTTCCGCCTACCTCGCTTCGCTGCGGCCGGCGTCGGACGACGCATCGCAATGAAGCTTCTGGCCAGTCTTGTCGGCATCGGGTTGCTGCTGCTGGCGGGTGTCGCCAGCAGCGCCGCCAGCGACCCCGCGGTGCTGGCGCGCGGACGCTATCTGGCCCGCGTGGGCGACTGCCAGGCCTGCCATACCCAGCCCGGCCATCCCGCCTTCGCCGGCGGTCGGGCGATACCCACCCCGTTCGGCGTGTTCTACACGCCCAACATCACACCGGACCCGGTAACCGGGCTCGGCAACTGGACCGCCGACGAGTTCTACCGGGCCATGCACGATGGCATCGGCCGCAATGGCGAATACCTGTACCCGGCATTTCCCTTTCCCGCCTACACGAAGTTGCGGCGCGAGGACGTGGACGCCATCTGGGCGTATCTGCGCAGCATCGAGCCGGTGCAGCGCGCCGACCGGCCGCATCAACTGCGCTGGCCCTATTCCATGCGCAGCAGCCTGGGGGTCTGGCGCTCGCTGTTCTTCACGGCCGGCGCCTATACCGCAAACGACGAGCGTTCACCGGTCTGGAATCGCGGCGCCTATCTGGTCACTGGTCTGGCCCATTGCGGCGCATGCCACACGCCGCGCAACCGCTTCGGCGCGCTGATCCGTTCCAGATCACTGGCCGGCGGCACGGTGCCGGTCGAGGATTGGCAGGCCCCCAACATCACGCAGAACACCACCGTCGGTATCGGTCACTGGTCGGACCAGGCGCTGCGCGACTACCTTGCAACCGGCCACAGCAGCAAGGGCGATGCGCTCGGACCCATGCGCGACGTGGTGCAGTCCAGCCTGCAGCACCTCAAGGAGGCCGATCTGGACGCCGTCATCACCTATTTGCGCAGCGTACCCGCGCAGGGGCCCGAGCAGCCGGCAAGCCCGCCACAGCAGGCATCCTCATCCGGGGAGGTGCCCGGAGAGGCGCTGTACCGCAAGCACTGCGCTTCCTGTCACGGCGACGAGGGGCGCGCCAAGCATCAATTCTATCCCGACCTGCGCGGCAATTCCGTCGTAGAAAGCCGCGATCCGACCAACCTGATCCTCATCGTGCTGCGCGGCGGTTTCCAGGCCAGCACCGAAGCCAATCCATTTCCGTACTCCATGCCGCCCTTCGGCTTTCACCTGCACGACGACCAGATCGCACTCATCGCCAATTACATCCGCCACAGCTGGGGCAAC
>CAZYIP010000007.1:0-37111 GCA_964646895.1 uncultured Salinisphaerales bacterium
CATCCGCTTCGGTCTCGAAGTTCAGCCCGCCAAGCGTATCGCGGCGGCGGTGGACGAGCCCGCGGGCGGTGCGAAAATCCCACAGCGCGCGGTTACGGCGGGTCCACACCTGGGACTTGATCCATCGCAGTTCGCGGCTGAAGTCCTTTTGCAGCTCCTGAAACGCAAGGTAGGCATTTTGCCGGGCAAGATGGCGTACGGCCTCGTCCTTCGGCATGGCATTGCGCCAGGCCAGCAGTGTCTTCTGGTAGTGCTCCATGGCGTGTTTGAGGGTTCGCGTGCGGGCGCGATACAAACTGGTGGCGGCGCCGGTCAAGGGGGTGCCGTAGCCACGCACCTTTTCAAACAGCGCCGCCAGCGCGCGCGTATTGGCGAGACCGAAAACGTCGCCGATCCCGGCGGCGCTCCCGAAGCTCGAGCCGACGGGCAGGCGGGACCGCATGACCTGGCCGCTGACGCTCGGATGCGTGCTGAACAGGTAAGGTTCGTGGGACCAGAGGGTGGTGACCGGCCCGGTGCTGCGGATGGGGGTGATGTCTTGCGCGGCGACCCCGTATTTGTTGAATTCGCTATGGTGAATGGAGTGACCACACCACAGTATTTCGGCCATGGGCGGAGTTCCTTTCCTTGTGAGTTGAGGATCCTGTGTGTTGCCGGTACCGCCAGGGAGGGGAAGTCTCGCACGCCAGCAGTGGCGTCAGCAAGCTCCTGGAGTACCGCGACCGCATCAGCCAGCACCTCGCCATCGCCTGGCGGCCATTCGGGTCATACAGGAGTCCGCCATCGACGCCCTGCACGCGCGCAGGCTGCAAAGTTTCGATGAGCCGCCGTTTCGTCAGGGCGCATCACGCACTTACTCGTACGTGCGTGAATTAAATGCATAACACGCTCCAGAGCCTTCAGGCGCGCAGGGCATATGCATATCCATACTTGTTCCAAGCATCTGCTTTAACAAAGTGCGCCATCCCGATACACTCCCTCGTTTCCCGTATCGCCATTCGCTCGCGTGCATTCGCAGCGCCACCAGGTAAAACAGCATGAAAAGAGAAACCATCGCCATTCACGGGGGATTTTCCGGTGATCCGCAGACCCATTCGGTGGCAGTGCCGATCTATCAGACCACCAGCTACTACTTTGATGACACTCAGCATGGTGCGGACCTGTTCGACCTGAAGGTTCCCGGCAACATCTACACCCGCATCATGAATCCGACGACGGATGTGCTGGAGCAGCGCGTGGCACAGCTCGAAGGCGGCGTCGCCGGGCTGGCCTTTGCATCCGGCATGGCCGCCATCACGGCCACGGTCCAGACCCTGGCCAGGGCGGGTGACAATATCGTGGCGACGGCTCAGGTATACGGTGGCACCTATACCTTCTTCCGCCACACCCTGAACGATCAGGGGATCGAGGCCCGCCTGGTGGACGGCCGGGATCCCGAGGCTTTTGCCCGTGCCATCGACGGCAACACCAAACTGGTTTTTTGCGAATCCGTCGGCAACCCGGCCGGCAACGTGGTGGACATCGCGGCACTGGCCGACATCGCGCACGCGCAGGGCGTGCCGCTGGTGGTCGACAATACGGTGCCGACCCCGGCGTTGTGCCGCCCCATCGAGCATGGCGCCGACATCATCGTCCACGCGGCAACCAAGTATCTGGGCGGCCACGGCAACAGCATTGGCGGCGTCGTGGTGGACTCGGGCAAGTTTCAGTGGCAGGGCAATCCGCGCTTCCCCCAGTTCTACACCCCCGAGCCCGCCTATCACGGCGTGGTGTACGTGGACAGCTTCGGGCCAGCGGCCTTCATCGCGCGCGCCCGCACCGTGGCGCTACGCAATACGGGCGGAGCGCTCTCGCCGTTCAACGCCTTCTTGATCCTGCAGGGTATCGAGACGTTGCCGCTGCGCATGGAACGCCATTGCAGCAATGCACTGGCCATTGCGCTGTACCTCAAGGATCATCCCAAGGTGAGCTGGGTCAACTTTGCCGGCCTCGATGGGGACCGCGATCGCGCGCTGGCGCAAAAATACATCGATGGCGGAATTCCGTCGTCGTTGCTCAACTTCGGCATCCGGGGAGGACGCGAGGCCTGTGCGCGTTTCATGGACAAGCTCGAAATCATCAAGCGCCTGGTCAACATCGGCGACGCCAAGACCCTGGCCTGCCACCCGGCGACCACCACCCACCGCCAGCTCACCGACGACGAGCTGAAGACGGCCGGCGTGAGCGCGGACCTGGTGCGACTGTGCGTCGGTATCGAACACATCGACGACCTGATCGCCGACATGGACCAGGCCTTCGCCGCCGTCTGATTATTCCGCTGCCGCAAACTACTCACCCAGAATGCGCACGTTATCGCCCAGCACATCCTCCACGTAGAGCATCTGCACCAGGATGGTGATCGCCACGAGCAGCGGCGCGGCGATGAGGATGCCGAACAGGCCGGCGGCGAGAGCGCCGACCAGTTGCGACAAGATCAGCCAGCCGGGCGCTACGTGCACGGTCTGGCGCTGGATCAGGGGCGAAAGTACGTAGCCCTCAAAAGTATGGGCGGCGAGATACAGCATCACCACATATACCGCGGTGACAGGCGTATTCAGTATGCTCAGCAGCACGGCCGGGATCAGGGAGATGATCGTGCCGAGGTACGGGATGAAGGTCAGCAGGCAGGCGATTACCGCGAGCAGCCCCGCCAGCTTGACCTGCAGCAGCGCCAGCCCGACTCCGGTCAGGAGCCCGACCGAGAGCATGGCCAGAAAGCGCCCGATCAGCCAGCGGCGCAGGGCATGTGCCGCCTCGCGCCCGACCGCTCGCAGGCGCGCACGGCGGCGCCTGGAAACCAGCATCACCACCGTATTGACGTAAAAATGGGGACTGGCAGCAAAATAGATGCCGGCCACGATGATGATGAGCACATTGGTCACCATCTCGACCGAGGTCGACAGATAGCTCCCGACGTTGCTGAACAGCCCGGATAGCCCGGGCAGTTTGCCCTGCGACGCGGAGCGCATGTTCAGCTCGCCCAGATTGAAGCCCATGTCCTGGAGCTGATGCTGAATCTGCTCGACGGAATGCTCCATATTGCGCTGCAGTACGGGCGCCTGGCTGGCGATCCGCATGCCGCCGAGAAGAAAGATGCCGACCACGATCGCCGCAAGCGCGAGGATAACCGCAGTGAGCGCGACACCGCGCGGCATGCGCACCCGGCGCATGAGGGAGCGGGTCAGGCCGTCCAGCATCACCGCGAACAGGATAGCCGCGAACAACACCAGCAAGGCGCGGCTGACCGACCACAGGAAAGCAGCGAAGGCCGCAGTCAGCAGTGCAATGCCGGCGACGAGGCCGGTACGGCGGGCGAACTCCGTCAGTGGCAGGCGCGGATTGCTGCCCCTCACCATCAGGGCCTGTCAGTCCGCTGGGCACGGAACATAGGCTTGCACCCCTTGGGTTGCATGCCCGGCCCGGAGTCGCGCCCCGCGGCCAACCCCCTGCGCCAAGCTGCAACCCCGTCGCTCCAGGGTCGTTGCCGCGCCATTCCAGCGCGCAACGGGATTCAATCACAGCATAGCAGCGGGCAAGCTTTACCGGATCAGTAATCCCTGATCGTAAGGCTGACGATGGTCGACCTCGCGACCGTCGTGTCACTGGCGGTCACGGTCACCCGATAGGTTTGCGACAGCGGCTGCGACCCATCCGGCGGTGGCGGCTGTGACCCGTGCGATGGCGGCGGCTGCGACTGCGATCCGCTGTTGCATGCGCTCAGAGCGATACCGACCATTGCGGCGCAAATGATAATGGCCGTCCGTGTACGCCGCCCCCGACGCAGCGGCGGCAGCAACATGAGCAGCAGCCCGCTGCCGAGCGGGAATACGCCCACCCATCCCACAGCGCTGCCGGTCCACGCGCCGGCCGCGGCGACGTCATCGGTGGCGATCGTCAGCGTCGAACCAACGGCGCCGCCGGACACCGTGACTTCCGGCGGCGAGAAGGAGCAGTGACTTCCCGCCGGCAGCCCGGAACAGCTGAAGCTGACCCTGCCGTTATACCCGCCCTCCGGCGCCACGGTCACATGCACGCTTGCCGCCTCACCCCGGCGTACGTCGACCTGCGCCGGGTCGGTTTTCAGGCTGAAACCGGGAACGGCCTTCTTCAGTTCCGGCGACTCCGAGGGCTGATAATGGCTGTCGCCGCTGTAGGATGCCTGCACCACCTGACTTTCGGGGAGGAGGCTTCCGGGCACGAACGTCGCAGCACCGTTCACGAGAGTCACCGTGCCCAGAACTTCTCCGTTCGCCGTAAAGGTCAGCGTGCCGGTGGGATCGTTCGTTCCGGATGTTCCGATGACAGAAGCCGTAAAGCCGGAAGAAACGTCTGCATCATCCGTGAATGCAATACTCGTCACCGTTGGCGCCGGCGGCGCGGAGACCTCGATGCTCACCGGGTCGGACACGGACAGGCCGCTGTCCGCATCACCGCTGTAAACCGCGAAGACCTGATAGCTGCCCGGCTGCAGTCGCTCAACGGTGGCGGTCGCGGCTCCGTCGCCGCCCACGGGTGCCGTCGGCCCCACGAACGGATATTCGCCGTTTTGCAAAAGAAACGTGACCGTTCCGGTCGGCGCCTCCGAGTGCGTCACCACATTGGCCATGAGCGTCAGCGGTACACCGGCCGTGGCCGTCTCACCGGGAGCGCTCAGGGTGGTCGTGGTCGCGGTTTTGCTGTTGAACACGGAATCCAGATAAGCCAGCCGAAGTTTCAGGTACGTGAGCAGATAATCCACTTCGCCACGATAACTGCCCGCCGCCTGCGGATTCGGCCATACCCGAACACCCAGGGTCGGCCAGCGCGAGTAATTGTTTTGCAGTGCTTTTTCCAGCTTCTCCGCCTTTTGGCGAATGGCATCCAGCCAGTCGTCAAAAACATGATTCGCCTTCAGCGTGTTGAACTGCCTTGCGACGTCCGCCGCAAAGCCGGGATCCGTGAACCACTGCCTGTACCACACGGCCCGCTCCCTGACCCAGGGTATGGTCGGATCTGAAATAGCGGCAAAATTGGCGTTGCCCGAGCTGACATCGAAATCCCACACCGGACCCATGTAAAGCAGGGGATTGTCCTTGTCCTTGTAGATGTAGTCGCTGCCCTGCATGGCGCCGCCATCATTATTGCCCATCGCATCCAGAACCAGATAGAAGTTCACGACCGAGGCTTCGTCAAAATAGGCGCGCCAGCCCTTGTCGGGATCAGTGTAGTTGCTGGCAAACAGGGCGTATTCCGCGCTGCCCACATAATTCCTGATATAGAAAATCGCGTTTTGCAGTTGAATCTGGGTCAGCTGGTCTTCGGCCTCGTCCGGCTCTCTTATCCCGATGTGCACGCCACGGGGTGTCACGAAATGCGAGGTTTGCTTGTCGGCGATATCGATTTCCAGCAGATAACCGCCCGTTTCATCCGGATGATCTTTCTGCTCATTGATGTTTACCCGGTTATCGTCCAGCTTTATCTTTTCGACAAGCTGATAAACACCCTGGTATTCGCCGTTAATGTAAAGCTCGACAAACAACGAATGCGGTGCCCATGGCATCAGCTCGTCGGTGCCGCTGGGGGTCGGGGAGTCCGGGCGCGAATCCAGATAATCGCCGCCGATGGGGATGGAATTTGCCAGCTTCGATGCTGCCCAGTGCCGGAGCATCGTCTTGTCGGCGAAGTTGGCCAGCAATGCATACTGTTTCTTTTTGGCGCAAGTCGGTTTTTTGTCCTCACGGGTGACGTAAGGGCACTCCAGGCCCATGAGGTGCAGCACATCCGCACTCTTGCCAAGCTTGATCGAGTAGGACCTTTTGGGCATTTCGCGGGTCGAGTTGCCCCGGGTCCAGATGGTGCCGCCGGTATCGGAAAGATAGGTTGTCCGCCCGTCACTCGACGTGATCGTGATCGTCTCGGGAATCTTGACCTTTTCCTTCGGGATCTCCGTTCCATCCGTGTCCACCCGCACGACAGGCAGATCGAGGCTGCCTGGCTCAGGCGCGAAGGACGGGTCGGAAATACTGACCGTGAGCGAAAGCGGAGTGCGAGCCTGCGCCGCGCCCTTTGCGGCGACCGCCTCGATGGTGTGGCTCACGCTGACCTTGCCGACCTGCTCCGCGGCTCCGGTGAAGCTTTCCCAGTCGGCCGCGGGGGATGCGTTCAGCATCAATGTGCCCGACTCACCCTGGGTCAGAACCAGCGGTTCCGCGGTAATGCCGGAAGGCAGTCCGCTCAGGGCAATGCTGATCGGTCCGGTGTAGTCGCCGGCGCTTACGTCGACCTGAAGCGGGACATCCCGTTCGCCGGGATGGATCGTCAGCGCGGTCGGGGTAAAGGTGATGTCCAGCGCCCGGGCCTGCCCCGGTACGACCTGCAGGATAATCGGCGCCAGCAGCAGTACGGACCACACCCCCCAGCGCCGCATTTCATGATGGAAACCACGCGATATCCTTGTTCTTGTTATCATTTGCAACATGCTCCCTTTGTTGCCCAAGAAGCCATCCTGGACTGTGGGTAGCATATTGCCCGAGCAATGACCCAGCGTCAAAGTGACCGTGGGACGCTCGTTCGGCGGTCATTACGGCGGCCGTGCAGACAAAGCGCGGCCCGGCAAACTAGCGCAGCTTGATGCCTCCGCCTGGCATGCCGCCACCGCCAAGGCCGCCGCCACTGCCGGGCGTGACGATGGACGAGGAGGCCTGACGGCGCAATTCCCGCAGCTCGTCGAGTGTCTGCTCGACGGCGGTCTTCGCCGCCTGTGGAAATTTGTCCAGCGCTTCCTGCAGCGAGGCCGCGTCGATCTCGAAATTGAGGGGCAAGGTGCCGGCGGCGGTGAGCAGGCTGGTCTGGCCTTCGTAGAGGACTTCGCGACTGGCGTCGTCGGCACCGTCCGCGGTGACCGGTATCAGACGCCGAATGGAGCCTGCCTGGCGGTCGCTGAAGACTTCCTCGCGGTAGAGGCTGCCGGCATCGAGCCGGATATCGGGCAAATCCGCTTGAAAACTCATGATGTCAACACTGGTTGGAATATGAGCGACAGATTAACAGATTAACGCGTGTATCACAGCGCCCGCAGCCCTGCCGCGATCGGCTGGCGCATGGCGCGCCACGCGGGCAGCAACCCCCCCAGCAGCCCCATGGCAAGCGCGGCCAGCACGCCGGTCAGCATGAGTCCTGGCGTCACGCGGAAGCGGAATGCCACCTGGCTGAATCGGCTGAAGGTGGTGGCTTCGAAGTTGTTGAACAGCAGATACGCGGCCACGGCACCGAGAATGCCGCCGGCCAGGCCGAGCAGCATCGCCTCCACCAGCACCGACACCAGCACGCTGGTGCGGGCGAAGCCAATGGCGCGCAGGGTCGCGATCTCCCGCGAACGGGCTGCCACCGCCGTGTACATGGTATTGACTGCGCCGAACACGGCCCCGCTGCCCATGAGTACGCCAATGATGCCGCCGACGATATTGATGAACAGACTCAGCCCCCGGGCCTGCTCGGCGAAGTAATCGGTTTCGCGCTCGACACTGACATTGAGGCGCGGATCGCTCTCCAGGGCGTGCCGGAACAGCCCGAAAGTCGACGGGGCCGCAAGCCGGACAAAGACGGAATCGACGGAGCTGCCCCGCTGGTACGCTGCCTGCAGCGAGGGCAGGTCGGTCCATATCTCGGAATCGTGCAGGCCGCCCCCGTCGTCGAACAGCCCGACCACGCGCCAGCGCCGCGAGCCGGTGGTGAGCGTGTCGCCCACCGACAGGCCCCGAAAACGGGCAGCGGCACCGCGACCCGCGATGATCTCGTCAAGGCCGGGGCGAAACCAGCGCCCGGCCACGATGCGGACCTGATCATGCACGGCGCGCGCCTGCGGCCCGACCCCGCGAAACGATACGTTGGCCGCAGTCCCGGTGGCCAGTTTCGGCAGAGTGATCAGCACCAGCAACTCGGGCGAGGCGAGCGGCCCACCGTCACTGGTGGCAACGCCCGGCGCATGGGCGATAATGCGGGCATTGGCGCCGGTGATCAGGCTGTTGATTTCCGACCCGGAGCCGCCGCGCAGTACAACGGCCCGATCCGGCGATCCGGTCGTGGCCAGGGTTGTCTGAAAGCCGGCGCGAATGGAGAGCACCGCCACAACCGTCAGTACCACGCCAGCGAAACCGATGACCGCCACTACCGCGTTGTCCAGCCGATAGCGCAGGCTGCTCAGGGACAGCCAGGAGACCGCCAGTGTCTGCCGCAGCCCGCCCACGTCAGGCGCTCCGCAGCGCTGAGGCGACGTTCAATCGCAATGCCTGCCAGGCCGGTAGCAGGCCTGCGATCAGCCCGAGACTCACGATCAGTCCCGCGCCCAGCGCCAGCGCCGAAGGCGGAATGGCGAGGCCGGGCAGCAATTCAATCAGGGCCGAGGCCGAGTAGCGCAGCACGGCGAGCAACGCCCATGCCAGCGCCAGGCCCAGCCCCCCGCCCAGCCCGGTCAACAGCAACGACTCCGCCATCACGAGTGCGGCGATACGCCCGTCGCCGAAACCGATCGCCTTGAGCGCGGCCAGCTCGGCGGTACGCTCGCGCACCGACTGCACCATGGTGTTGGCGGTGACCAGCAGCATGCTGAACAGCACAGCCGTGACAATGGCGGTCACGATGGCACCGATGTCGCCGAACTGGGCCGCGAAACTCTGCAGGAACGCCTTCTCGGTGGCAGTGCGGGTTTCCGCGGGCGAATTGGCGAACAGGGCATCGACCTCGTCGGCCACGACGGCGGCGCGCTCCGGGTCGCCGATGCGCAGTATGAACAGGCCGACGCGGCCGTTGCGCTGGACACGCCGTTCATCCAGGTACTTGTAGTGCAGAAGCAGCAGATTGTCCTGCCCGGCGCCGGTAGCGGAATAAATGCCGTCGATGCGGACGTCCCAGACGTTGCTGCCCTGGGCATCACGCCACAGGTTGGACTTGAGCGGCACCACCTCCCCGACCCGCCAGCCGTACTGGGTGGCCAGCGACTTCCCGATGATGGCGCCGCGGCGGTCGCCGAACCACGCAGCCCGGCTGGCCGGCGACAGCTTCAGGTCGGAATAGATATCGAGATAGGTCTGCGGCTCCACCGCAAACGCAATGATCGAGTTGCGCGGATCGCGAAAATAGGCGCCCATCCACTCCTCGTAGCTCACCTCGCGCACGCCGGGCACCGAGCGAATGCGGTTACGGTAACCAAGCGGCAGGGACTCCACCAGTGAAATCGAGTTCATGGTGACCAGCCGGTCGGCACCGGCCAGGCTGACGCCGGCGGTGAACGCGGTGCGCACCGACATGAGCATTCCGAACAGCAGAAAAGCCGCCACCGCCGACAGCAGGGTGAACACGGTGCGCGTCTTGTGGCGCGTGAGATTGCCCCACAACAGAGGCCAGTACTTCATGCCGCCGGTCCTGCGGCCGCGCCGGGTCCGGACCTGAGCGTCCCCTTGTCCATGTGCAGCGTACGCCGGGCACACGCGGCCGCGTGCGGATCGTGGGTGACCATGATGATGGTCTTGCCCTGTTCCTCGTTCAGTGCCCGCAGCAGAGCGAGAATTTCGTTGCCGGACTTGCGGTCGAGATCCCCGGTGGGCTCGTCGCACAACAGCAATGGCGGGCTGGTGACCAGGGCACGGGCTATGCCCACGCGCTGCTCCTGCCCGCCGGAAAGCTCCGCCGGCCGAAAGCTGGCGCGATGTGCCAGCCCGACCAGTTTGAGTGCCGCTCTCACCCGCGCCCGGCGCTCGCCGGGCGTGAGCTTGGTGAGCAGCAGCGGCAGTTCCACGTTGCGCGCCGCCGTGAGCACCGGCAGCAGATGGTAGAGCTGAAACACGAATCCGATGCTGCGCGCGCGCCAATGCGCCAGTTCGGCATCGCCCAGACCATCGATTCGCTCGCCAGCCACGCAAATACTCCCGGCGGAGGCACGGTCGATGCCGCCGATCAGATTCATGAGGGTGCTCTTGCCGGAGCCGGACGGCCCCATGAAGGCCACGAAATCTCCTGCCGGCACATCGAGATCCAGATGTTCGAGAACCCGCACCATCTCGCCGCCACGCCGATAATGCTTGCTGACGCCGCGCAACTCGATCAGCGCGTTCACCCCTCAACCCTCCTGGCGCACGCTCTGGCCGTCGCGCAACTCGCCAGCCGCGGAAACGATGACCGGTGCCCCGGGCTGCAACCCGGATTTGATCTCGGTGCGCGCGCCGGATTCACCCCCGGTCGTCACGTCAACCCGCTGCGCACGTCCATCGCGCAGCACGAACACGTAAGCCCGCTCACCGTCCGCGCGCAACGCGGCGGTAGGGACGAACAAGGCCTTGCGGTCGTCATCGCCCGCTGCCAGCAGCCAGACTTGCACGGCCATCTCCGGCAGCATGCGCGGGTCCAGCCGGTCGAAGCCGATGCGTACCTTGACGGTGGATTTGTCGCGATCCGCGGTGGGCACGATGCTGATGACGTGAGCCGGAATCTTCCAGTCCGGATAGGCATCCAGCACCGCCTGCGCCCGCTGCCCTTCGTGCACCCGCTTGAGATGAGCTTCGTTGACGTCCACCTCGATCTCCAGCGAGCTCATGTCGACGATCGTGCAGATGCCGGTGCGGGTAAAACCGCCGCCGGCCGAAATCGGTGAAACGATCTCGCCCGGCTGTGCATCCTTGGAGACCACCACACCCGCAAACGGGGCGCGAATGTACGTATCCTCCAGATTCTGCCGGTCCAGCGCCAATTGCCCGGCTGCCTGCCCGACCCGGGCGTGGGCCGCGTCCAGCGCCGCCTGCGCGACCTGGTAATCGGCGATCGCCTGATCCAGTGCCGCCTGCGTTTGTGCGCCGCGTCGGACCAGATTGCGCGCCCGGTCGCGCTTGAGGCTGGCCTCATGCAGTTGCGCCTCGGCCTCGCTCACGGCCGCTTTCGCCGCCGTGAGGCTCGCTTCGGCGATGGTCACACGCGCACGCGCCGTGTCGTCCTCCAGACGCGCCACGACCTGGCCGGCATCCACGTGCATGCCTTCCTCCACATTCACCGCGGTCACCTTGCCCGTCGTTTTCGCGGACACTGTCGCCTTGCGCCGCGCCACCACATAACCGGAAGCGTTCAGCACCCGGACCGCGCCGGCGGGCTCGACGACCGCCCTGGCGACGCGCACCGCGGTAGCGCGTGGCGCGAAAGCCCATCCGGCGGCCGCCAGCACGGCCACGACCAGTATCAGCAGCAGCCAGCGGCCACGACGCCGGGGGCGCCGGCCCTGGACCTGCGCCGGCGATGTTTCGAGTGTTTCGAGCGCTTCCCTGTCCAGCGCCATTACAATCCTCTCGGTGGTCTGAGCCTGTTGCGGGGCGGAGGCAGTATAAGAAATTTCCGCATATGCGTTGCGCAGCATAACGCGCGAACGTTACCGCAATGCCATGGTCAAAAGCTGCTCCACCGACGCACGCTGTGCACAACACAGGGCGCCGGGCGCGACGCAACATCGATTGGAGTGAGGTCCAGGCCATGCAGTCATCACGGCACGCGAACCAGAATACGGTCGAAATCTCCCTGGAGGCGCCGCCGAACCGGGCTACCACCAATTTAGCGCTGGGCGGTGCGGGTGCGAAAGGCGCCGGGCCAGGCATGGCGCGGCGCTACGGCCTCACCCAGGTACAGGATCGCGAAACCCATGCCGTGCAGCAACGTCGGCGGGCCCGCCAGCGGCTGCTCAGGCGCCAACGTCAGCAGCAAGGGTAACCGGTGGCGAAGACGAAGAATCAGCTCACTGGCGCAGGGCCGCGAGAAATTCCTTCAGTGGTCGCGTGTTGAGCACATCGCTTTTTTCGGCCCAGCCGCGGCGGGCCTGATCCACGCCGAAGCGAATTTTGTCCAGCCCGGCCGTGGAATGGGCGTCCGATGAAATCACCAGCCTGACGCCCATGTCCTTCGCCAGGCGACAGTGAACGTCGCTCAGGTCCAGCCGTTCCGGCTGCGCATTGACTTCGAGCGCGCAGCCGCGCTCGGCGGCCGCTTCGAACACCCGCTCCACATCCAGATCGATGGGGTCGCGCTCGCCAATGCGGCGGGCGCTGAGATGGCCGAGGATCTGCACGCGCGGATGGTCCAGCGCGCGCAGCAGCCGCGCTGTCTGCTTCTCGCGCGACAGTTCGAAGTGGGAATGCACGCTGGCTACCACAACGTCGAGCCGCTGCAGCAGGTCGTCCGGCAGGTCGAGACTGCCGTCCTCGAGGATATCCACCTCGCACGAGCCCAGCAGACGCACACCGACACCGCGCTCGTCCAGTCGTGCGATGGCATCCAGATGCCGGCTGAGCCGGGACGGGTCCAGGCCATTGGCAATACGTACCGCCTGCGAATGGTCCGTAATCGCGAGATATTCATAGCCCCGGCGACGCGCCGCCTCGGCCATTGCCTCCAGGTCCGCATGCCCGTCGCTGGCCGTGGTATGGCTGTGAAGATCGCCGCGCAGATCGTCGACCTCGACCAGTCGCGGCAGGCGGCCGGCACGCGCGGCCTCGATCTCGCCGCGGTTCTCGCGCAGCTCCGGCGCAATCCAGGGCAGGTCCAGAGCGGCGAGAAGCTCCTTCTCGGTTCGGCCCGCAATGCGCCTGTCGCCTCGAAACAGGCCGTATTCGTTGAGCTTCAGGCCACGGCCGACGGCGATGCGGCGAACAGCGACGTTGTGGGCCTTTGATCCGGTGAAGTAGTACAACGCCGCTCCGAAAGCCACCTGCGGCACCACCCGTACATCCACCTGCAGGCCGGAGCGCAGAAACACGGTGGCCCGCGTAGTCCCCTGCGAGGCTACCCGCTCGATCTCCCCGAATTCGCGCAACCGCTGCATGACCGGCGCACCGCGCCGGCTGGTGACGAGAATGTCCAGGTCGCCCACGGTTTCCTGGCGGCGGCGGTAACTACCGGCGATGACGACCTTTTTGACGCCGTCGAGGCCCTGCAGGTACTGCATCAGTGCGCGGCCCATGTCCTCGGCCGCAGCGATGCCGAAGCGCTGCTCGCTCGCCGTCATGCCGCGCACCGCCTCCAGAATCCGGGCCTGGGTCCTGGCCCCGAAGCCGCTCAGTTCCGCGATGCGGCCCTGCGCTGCCGCCTGTTCGAGGTCGGCGGCGCTGCGAACGTTCAGTTCACGGTATAGCTGCTTGACCCGCTGCGGCCCGAGACCGGGGACGCGCATGAGGTCCGCCAGCGCCATTGGTGTTTCGCGCGCCGCTTCCTCCAGCGCCGGCAAGTGGCCACTATCGAGAAGGGTATGAATTTTTTCCGCGATACCGGAACCGATGCCGGGGAGATCGGACAGATCGTGCCCGGTCGCCGCCAGCTCCGCGATGGACTGCGGGTGGCCGGAGATTACCCGAACCGCGTTGCGATAGGCGCGCACACGAAATGGATTTTCGCCCTGGATCTCCAGCAGATCGGCGAGCCGGTCGAGCTGGGTCGCGATTTCGGTGTTGGACAGAGGCATGGGATCAATCCGGAGGAGCATGCGGGCGGGACGCCCGCGCTCCTCATAGTTTGATGCTTGTGGTAATGCAACCCGTCACCTAGCGTCGCGCCATGGCCTCCAGGCGGCGGATGCGTTCTTCCGTGGGCGGGTGGGTGGAAAACAGCTTCGCCAGGTTGAGCCCGCTGAGCGGGTTGACGATGAACAGGTGCGCGGTCGCGGGATGATCCGCCGCCGCCTGCATGGGCGCGGTGCGGTTGGCGCTCTCCAGCTTGCGCAGCGCGCTGGCCAGCCATAGCGGATTGCCGGACAACTCGGCACCGCCATGGTCCGCGCCATACTCGCGCGAGCGGGAAATGGCCATCTGGATCAGCATCGCGGCCATGGGCGCCAGGATCATCGTCGCCAGCGCACCGAGCACGCCGACCCCGCCGCCTTCCCTGTCATCGCCGCGAAAGCCTCCAAACAACAGCGCCCACTGGGCCATGTTGGCGATCATGGCGATAGCACCGGCAAAGGTCGCCGCGATGGCGCAGACCAGCGTGTCGCGGTGCCGGACATGACTCAGTTCGTGCGCCAGCACCCCGGTAAGCTCCTCCCGGTTCATGAGCCGGAGCAGACCGCTGGTGGCGGCCACCGCCGCGTGCTTCGGGCTGCGCCCGGTGGCGAAGGCGTTGGGCGTCTGCGTGTCGATGATATATACCCTGGGCATCGGCATGCGGGCCTTGCGGGCCAGTTCCTTGACCACCGAGTACAGCTCCGGTGCTTCGTTCGGCCCCACCGGCTGCGCCCGGTACAGGCGCAGCACCATCTTGTCGGAAAACCAGTAGCTGCCAAGATTCATGGCACCGGCGAAGATCAGCCCGATGACCATGCCCATCGTACCGCCGATCGCATTGCCCACCAGTACCAGCAGCGCGGTCAGCCCGGCCAGCAACAATGTTGTGCGAATTACGTTCATTTGGCGATTTCCACTCCCGATCTATGGAACCTTACAATGGTGCCGATGCGGCCGCTTATCAAGTAACCAGGCCCTGGCACCTGCGTCCGGTCCCGCAATGGACTACATTTGGAAAGTCGGCTTTCACTCTGGACGATTGCCATGCGTGCTGCCCCGATCATACTCACCATCATCGTCGTCGTCATCGAAGCTGTCGTCATTGCGCAGCTGGTTCCCATGTACACCGGCGTGTTCTGATTTCGACGAAAGTCTCCCCGCAAGGCTGGTGGTGAAGCGACACCCCTGCTAAGCTTCTGTCTGCGGCCGAGGGGGCCGGCTCGAAGCCGGCATGACACATACCCGAAAAGGCTGCAGGAAGCGGGGCTTCCGTGCGTTTCAGCCCGAAGACAACCGGTTGGGAAACCGGTCGGGTCGAACGCATCGGTGCCATGAGGCCCGCAATAGCGTCGCGGGGCTGTCCACGATGGACTCCGGCTTCGCCGGTTCGACAGGGAACAGGCTTCCGGTGTCTCCGGTCGGGTGGTCTGCGCGGTATCAGGATGCATGCCGTGAGCCGTTGCGATCGGCATGCGAGAAAGGGACAACTGTGGGGAGAAACAAAACAATGTCCGATCAAGACTCAACTTCCATAAGTCGCCGCAGGTTTCTGCTCGGCGTCGGCGCCGCCGCCGGAAGCACCGCCGTGCTCGGCAGTACCTTCCCGTTCCGACGCGCCTACGCCGCGGCACCGCCGCAAGCCAGCGTCGGCATGATCGCACCGTTTACAGGCTCTGCCGGTGAATTCGGCGTGTTCTATCAGGATGCGGCCCAACTGGCTCTCGATCAGGTCAACAAGGCCGCGCAGGAAGTACTGGGTGGCCCGGTTATCAGGAAACTGTATGCGGCCGACAGCAACACCCTGCCGACCCCGGCCATTGCGGCCGCGAAAAAACTGATAGACGCCAATGGCGTATCAGCCATTCTGTGCGGCTGGTCCAGCGGCGTAACGGTCGCCGTCGCCACCTCGGCAACACTGCCCTCGCAGGTGCTGCAGGTCGGCTACGGCACCACGTCGCCACTGGTCTCCGTGCTACCGGAGGACGAAAAGCGCGACCTGCTGTTCCGCACCACTCCGTCGGATCTGTTGCAGGGCAAAGTGGCGGCACAGCTGGCCAGAGGCCAGATTCTCAAGGACCGCAAGTACAAGACTGCATCCACCATTTTTGTCAACAATCCGTACGGACAAGGGCTGTCGGACGCTTTTGCCAGGGCGTTCGAAAAAATGGGCGGCAAGATACTTCAGAAGGTACCCCATCCGGAGAAAGTGCAGCCGACCTACAAGTCGGAGCTGAGCACCGCCCTCAGAGGGGATCCGGAGTTGCTGTTCGTCCCGGACTACCCGTCCCACACCGCGGTAATCCTCAAGGAATCACGCGACATTTTCGACTTCACGACGTGGCAGCTCACCGATGGCAACAAATCCACGGAGGTGCTGTCGGCAGTCGGGGCCGAATCGCTGGAGGGCACTTATGGCACCACGCCGGGTGTCGATGAGAGCACAACCGCATACAAGGCATTCAAGAAAAACTACCATCACGACCGCATCCCGCCGTTCACGGCGAACACCTACGACGCGGCTGCGCTTCTCGGCCTGGCCGTGGCACAAGCCATCGTCAAGGGCAATCTCACCGATGCGAGTCAAGTCACCGGCAGCGTGATTCGTGACCAACTGCGCCCCGTCGCCAACCCTCCCGGCGAGGAGGTCATCATCGGGTCGCAGGACGGCATCACGAAAGCCATGCAGCTCATCAAGGAAGGCAAGGATGTCAATATCACCGGCGCCGCTGGTCCGAACGACTTCGACAAGCGTGGCGACGTAGTTACGCCTTACGAAATCTGGGAAGTGAAAGGCGGCAAACTCGAGACTGTCGAGATCTGGCCCGCAAGCAAGATTCCGAAGGACTGAAGCACTGGCTAGGGTGGGGTGCGATGCGCACCCCACCCCATTTCCCGCATTTCCCGCCGCGCTACGAATTCCCCCAGCGCTACCTTACGACTCGGCCTTTGGATTGGCGGCGACGTCGGCATTACGCTCGCGCTGCCGGCCACGCCCGAGAAGAAAGCCCGACACGACCTTTTCTTCCTTGAGGATGCCATTCGGCCGATAGAGGACGATAAAGAGCAGCAACAGCCCCACCAGCAGCCAGCGAACGTAGGCACTGCGGTCCGCCAGTTCGGGTGATACGGCGCCCAGCACCGGGTGCAGGGCCGTAGCGAGGAAGGACGTACCGACCCACACGCCCCAGATCACGAACGCCCCAAGCACGGCGCCCTTGTTGTTGCCGCTGCCCCCGAACATCAGCATGACCCAGACGATGAAGGTGCCGAACAGGGGCTGGAAATGGCTGTAGTCGATGCTGGTCACGTAGTGGGCATACAAGGCACCGCCGATTCCCATGATCACGGACCCGACCACAAACGCCTGCACACGATAGCCGGTGACGTACTTGCCGCTCATCGCCGCAGAGTTTTCTTCGTCGCGCACGGCCCGCAGCGCCCGCCCCCAGGGCGAACGCAGTGCCGTCTCCAGCGCGATGTAGCTGAACGCGAGGAAAAGGGCGACGATCACCAGGTAAAGGAACATGTAGTCCCGTGGCTGCATGGGGTTGAAGAACGCTGCAATCGGCCCCGGCACCCAACCACCACACGAAACAGGATGATCGAAGAGGCATACCAGCGGCTGCGGAACCCCGCGCATCGGCTGGGGTCCATTGGCGAGCCAGCGCTCGTTCTGGAAGATCAGCCGGATGATCTCGGCGATACCGAGGGTTGCGATCGCCAGAAAGTCGACCCGCAGGCGCAGCACCGGAACGGCCACCAGCAAGCCCACCACCCCGGAAACCACGGCCGCGATGATGACACCCACCAGGAACGGCAGATTCAAGCCGAACGCCTGCTGCGAGTACTGGGCCATCAACCCGGTCGGCATGGTCGAAGTAAACAGCGCGGTGGTAAACGCACCCACCATGAAGAAGCCGACAACGCCGAAGTTCAGATGCCCGTTGTAGCCCCACTGGCTGTTGAGGCCGAGGCTGAGGATGGCGTAGAGGCAGGCCATGATGGCAAAACCCACCAGAAAGGTGAGATCTCCACGCGCAATCAATGCGGTGAGGCCGAACGCCACGACAACACCGAGCACAATGCTCAATGGCACTCGTTTGGCCTTCTGCATGGGCAGAACGAGCAACCACACCAGGGTGATTGGAATGATCAGAAGAACCGCCCTAACCAGATCTGCATGTTCCATGGCCGTTAGCCTCCTGCCTTGCCGAAAAGCCCCTGCGGGCGGATCACCAGCATCAGTATCATGATGCCGAAGGCGACGCCGGGTCCGTAGGTCGGATCGACGGCGGCAGCGGTAAGCTGCCATGCAATGCCGATGACGAGAGCACCCACCAGTGCGCCGAAGGCATTGCCGATGCCGCCCAGTATGACGGCCGCAAAAACCGGCAGCAGGATGCTGATGAAACCCATCTCCGGGCGCAGCTGCGAAGCCAGGCCGAAGAGCACGCCGCAGGAAGCCGCGAGGCCGCCGCCGATCATCCAGGTCCATGCGACGATGCGCTCGGTATCGATGCCCCGCACCTTGGCGAGATCCGGGTTATCGGCGGTGGCGCGCATCGCCTTGCCCATTTTCGTTCGGTTGAGCAGCCAGAACAGCACGCACACCAGCGCCAGACCCAGGCCGAGTGCAAAAATCTGGTCGGCCTGTACGCGCAGCCCGAACGGCAGGTGCAACGCGGGGTTGGCACGCCCTTCATAGTAAAAACGAAAGGTCGGGCCCCAGATCAGATAAAGCAGGCTGCGCAGCACGAACGCCAGCCCCAGCGAAGCCATGGCAAACAGTACGATCGTCGACCCCTGGTTGCGCAGGCGGCGAAACACGAACCGGTCGCAAACGACGGCGACGAAGCCGGTCACCGGCATGCCGATCGCCAGCCCGAGCAGGAGTTCCCATCCAAACGACAGCGGGCGCAGCGGCGGGCCGTTCGGAACGAGCCGGACCACCTCGAACGCAATGTACGCACCGATGGTAATGAGCGCGCCATGCGCGAAATTGGGAAACTTGAGTACGCCGTACGTCAGCGTAAGGCCGACACTGCCGAGGGCGAAAATACCGCCCAGCGAAACCCCCCACACCGTAAGCGAGAGCAGTTCCGCCGCGGGGATGCCACGCGACAGGCCGATAATCCAGAACAGCACGAGAATCCCGATCAGCACGGCCCATACGAAGGGGCGGCTGCCGGCCACGTTACGGATGCGTTTGCCCAGCGACGGCTGGAGCGTCACCGGCGGCGTCTGCGCCATGGCGTCACCATCGTCGCTTCGTGCAATATCCCGAGATAGTTGACCGCTTTCCTGAACCATGATCAGCCTCCCAGGTAAAGCCGTCCGACTTCCGGATTTTCGAGCATTTCCTGCCCACTGCCCTCGTAGCGGTTCTCGCCGCTGGCGAGTACGTAACCACGATGCGACATCTGCAGGGACTGCCTTGCGTTCTGCTCCACCATCATAATGGCGATTCCTTCCTTGTTGATGCGCAGGATGTGCTCGAAGATTTCGTCGACGAGCTTGGGTGACAATCCCGCCGAGGGTTCATCAAGCAATATGAGTTTCGGGTCGATCATGAGCGCGCCGCCCATGGCGACCATCTGACGCTCGCCGCCGGACATCTTGCCCGCCGCCTGCCGGCGCCGTTCGCGCAGCTTGGGGAACATGTCGAACACACGCTCCTTGCGCTGTTCGATATCGCTGCCGTCAAGCACGAAAGCGCCCATTTCCAGGTTTTCTTCCACGGTGAGCGCGGTGAAGACGTTCGCGACCTGTGGTACGTAACACATCCGCAACCGCACGATCTCGTAGGGCGCATGCTGCGAGATGTCCTGCCCATCGAGAGTGACCGAGCCCTGTCGCGGATGCAGCAGCCCGAACACCGTTTTCATCAACGTGGACTTGCCGGCACCATTCGGTCCGATGATCGAGACGATTTCATGTTCATCGACCGTCATCGACACCTGGCGCAGGATTTCGGTATCGCCGTAGCCGCTGGTAACGGCGTTAACATCAAGCAGTGGCATACTGTCCCCCCAGATAGGCTTCGAGAACACGGGGATCGGTCCGCACTACCTCCGGAACGCCCTCCATGAGCTTGCGCCCCTCGCTCATCACGATGACCGGCGTGCACAGATTCATGACCATGTTCATGTCGTGCTCGATGAGGAGAAAAGTGATGCCCCGCTCGCGGGAGAGATACTTGATGTTGTCGATGAGCCGCTTCAGCAGCGTGCGGTTGACGCCGGCCGCCGGCTCGTCCAGCAGGACCAGTTCCGGGTCCGCCATCAGTGTGCGTCCCAGCTCCAGAAGCTTCTTCTGCCCGCCGGAGAGGTTGCCCGCGTATTCATCCTGAAGCCGCGTAAGTTCCAGGAATTCGAGCACCTCCAGCGCCTTGTCGCGAAATTCTTCTTCCTGACGGCGAACCTTGCTGCGACGAAACCAGGCGTTCCACACCAGCTCACCGAGCTGCTGCGTCGGCACCAGCATCAGGTTCTCGAGCACGGTCATGCTGCCGTGCTCGCGCGGAATCTGGAAGGTGCGGCAAAGCCCGCGCGTAAAAATCTGGTCCGGGCGCTGACCGGTGATGTCGGCGCCGCGAAACGCGACACGGCCTGAATCAGGGGGAATGAATCCGGTGATGCTGTTGAACATGGTGGTCTTGCCGGCACCGTTCGGCCCGATCAGGCCGGTGATGGTGCCGCGGCGCACGTTGAACGTGCACCCGTCCAGCGCCCGCAAGCCGCCGAAATCCTTGACGACGCCGCGCACGTCGAGAAGTACTTCTCCGGGCTCCGAGGGGGCGCCGGCCTCCTCGTGTGCTTTCGGTGGTTCTGTCATGCTCAATGTTAAAGCTCCCTTTTGATGCAGCAAGCTGGCGCTTGACCGGCGGACGTACTCCCATCCGTCGAGCCGCCCGCAAGCTTACGACAGAAATGTGACGAAATACCACAGCCGGCAAATCATACTATAGTAGCGCGTGATTTATGTAGACTGAACCGGCCTATGCTCGAAATTGTTCCGATCGACCGCCTGATGAACGCCGTGGCCGCACAAGCGCGCAAGGCCCTCGCCAGCGGCGCACTGCTACCGATCGAATCGGACACCGAAACAGTCACCGACGGCGGAGTCGATTTCCTGGTCCGCACGGCGACCAATCTTCGACGCAAGGCCAAGGCCGGCGCACTGCGGAACACCGGGCATCTCCGCGACCCTTTCTCGCCGCCCTACGAAGCCGACCTGCTGCTCGGCAGCCTCTCTACCAGCCACGTCGTGCTGCTCAACAAATTCAATGTACTGGATCACCATCTGCTGATCGTCACCCGCGCCTGGCAGGACCAGGAGCGCCTGCTCGATCGCGACGACTTCGCGGCGCTGCTGAGCGCGCTGGCGGCGGTGGACGGGCTGGGATTCTACAACGGTGGCCGCGAGGCGGGGGCCAGCCAGAGGCACAAGCACATGCAACTGGTCCCGCTGCCACTGGCACCGGGATACGGCGACGTGCCGCTGGAATCACTGTTTCGGCAGGGACGGGGGCATGAACTGCCCTTCGTGAACGCGGTGGCGCCGGTGCCCACGCATTGGTGGCAGGCACCGGCCCAAAGCGCGGAGGAGGTGCTGGCACGGTATCAGCAACTGCTCACCGCAATCGGCGTGAGCACAAGCGGCAAATACCAGGATGCGCCTTACAATCTGCTGATGACGCGGCGGTGGCTGTGGCTGGTCCCGCGCACCCATGAGACGTTCGACGGGATTCCGGTCAACGCACTGGGTTTCGCGGGCGCGCTGCTCGCCCGCGACAAGGCGGACCTCGCCACCCTCAAACGTCACGGTCCGATGCGCGTATTGACCGCGGTGGGGGTGGAAAACCCTGAACCTAACGCAACTGGTCGATGAAGCGCACGACCTCGTCGTAATTATCGGATTCGAACAGGAAAGCACTGGCGCTCAGGCGCTTCAGTTCATCCACATCGAACACGGCGAAGCGGGGAGCCTCCGAACCCAGCCGCTGCGCCGGATCGGCGTAATCGATCATCAGCAGCAGCCGCAGCAATTCGTTGGTAAACGAAGGCATTCCATCATCAACGCACGAGCTGTCCACGAAACCGGCCGGAACCGGGACATCCAGCTCGCCGAAATCGGGAAACGTGCGCTGATAGCGCCACGACGGTGATGCCGCCGGGGTAACGGCACGCACGAACGCACTTCGGGAGGCTGGCGCCTCTGCGCCATGGCGGGGGATAAACCGGTCAATTACGGACAACATCTGGACTCTCCGCTGTCGACCCCGAAAGGGCCGTGGTGACTCGGCAGGAAATCACACGTTACGGATAGGAGACTGTGGCCGCGGGGCGCAAGTTCCCGCTTGCTTCACCGCATCCGAACGGGTCTGACGAACGGCGGATGCCAGCAGATGAATGGAAGCCATGGAACGGCCGGAAAGCCTGTTGCACCCGGTATGGCGATGGCACATGAAGTACGCCCGCCACGGACACCATCGACCCCTCGGGAACGGCCCCGGATGCGCTTGCCTTAAAGGTATTTTGCGGCTAAACTGGCATCCATCTTGTGCAGTGCACAATAACAATCGGAGCAACGATCGATGACCCCCAAATCCTCCCCCCGGCATTCAGCCACACCACCGCGGCGCGCAAGCGATCGGCTGCGAGCGCTGCGCCTGGCGCATTACCGTCACCGGCGACTGGCGTGGGTGCCCGCCCATCTGTACCAGGACATCATCGGCGACCCGCGCAAGCGGTGACGCCCGCTGCATCAGGCCGGTGCCGGTCGTCGATCGGGCGTAAGATGGTACCGATACCCGCGGGGTGACACCGGAAGGCAATCACCCCGCCTCACTCCTCACATCCCGGTGAGCCGCATTGCGGATGTCGCGCGGCTCTCCAGCCGGTTGCTGCTGTCCCGACTCCCTGCGCCGGGGTTTCGGCGACTCACTTGCACGGCGAGCGATCTTGGCGCGATACATTTCCGCGTCGGCTTGCCGAATCAGATCATCGCCGTCAGTGCCGTCTTCCGGGTACAACGCCGCGCCGACGCTGGCCGTCATGCGTATCAGGCGCACTTCACCGGACGCGTCGCGCACCGCAAACGGCTTTTGCACACCGTACAGCACCTTGGTGACGATCGCCGACACGTCCTCGCGACCGCGGACATCTTCAACCAGGACGAGAAACTCATCCCCGCCGATGCGCGCAACCGTGTCCTGATGGCGCACCGATTCACTGATGCGGGACGCCAGCTTGCTGAGTACCATGTCGCCCACCTGGTGGCCGAGCATGTCGTTGACGGGCTTGAGGCGATCGATGTCGACGAACAATACCGCCATCCGCGCGTTTCGATCCCTCACCCGATGCAGGGCTTTGGCGAGCCGCTGCTCGAACAGCAGGCGATTGGGCAGCCCCGTGAGCAGATCGTACAGTGCCATCTGTTCATGGTTGCGGCGATCGCGCTCGATGGTCAGCGTCTGATGGAACATGACCCGCCGCTGCCATTCGATCAGATAACCGGCAAACGCCACGATCAGGCTCCCCGCGCACAGGTTGCCGGTGTTGGTAAAAAGCCATTGGTGTGGCACCTGTTCGACGACCTGCAGCAGTACATAAGCGCCGATGAGCAGCAGGTTGACGGCAAATGCGGGATAAAAGCGCAATCCGGAACAGCTGTAGGCCCAGACAACGGTGAGCAGCAGCCCGACGTAATAGGAGTTTGCCGCCGGTGGAGCGGCCATGGCGATCATCACGAGCACACCACAGCCGCCGAGCAGAAACTGCAGTAGCAGCACCGGTTGATCGAAGCGCGTGGATTGGGCGCTGGACATGAACGCATACGCGCTGAGCAGCGAGATCGCCACCAGCACGCGGATAGCCATGACGGCCAGGCCGCGTTCCGGGAAGAACCAGTAATCCTCGAACCCGAGCAGCAGATAAAGCGCCGCCGCCAGCAACAAGGCCAGCCGCGATTGCAAGCGTACCTGCCGCGCATACTGGGTGCGGAATTCCCGTTCCACGCGCCGATCGTGGAAACGCAGCCGCCACAGATTCAGTGTCCGGTCACCGCTGTCGTCGGCGGAACGCGTCAGATCGCGGCGCATGCCGGTGTCCGACCAGGGTCTGTCATCCATCACCCCCAAAACCGCGCCGGAACGCGGCTCCCGGCAGGCAGTGCAGGCCCCGGAGCAGGCATTGCCTGCAGTGCGGCCCGATACTCCACGGACACCTGGTGACAAGCCCTGGCGATGCGAGGCATTTCCGTTCCCGCTCCCTGTTCAGTTCTTTATGGACTCTATCCGGCAGTTATCGGCAAACACCGAACATTCTTGACCGCACCCGGGTCTTCGAGAACGCGTCGCTGGCATTCCACCCGGTTCGCGCTATATTGCCACGGTGGCCGAATCATAACCCAACCCGGGAGGAAACCAACCATAGAATCAAACAGAATCGCCACCCGCCTGCAACGCACCGCGCTGCTCGGCTGCCTCGCGCTGATCATCTACGGCACCCTGTTTCCCTTTACCAACTGGCGTCTGCCGCAACAACTGCCCTGGCCACTGGATCCGTCCGCCGGCATCCGCATTTCCCGGACCGATATCCTCGCCAACATGCTGCTCTACATGCCTCTGGGAGGGTTGCTGGCCGCCCGCCGGGCACCGCGTCTGATGACGCTGCTCACCGCCACTCTGGTCGCCGGATGCCTGAGCCTGGTGCTCGAGACCTTACAGCTGTTCATCCCCGGTCGCGTGTCATCGGTGCTGGACACCTCCATGAACACTCTGGGCGCCTGCGTCGGCGCAGGCATCATACTGCTCATGCGCAAGCGCACGGCCGCCCGCCGGCAACCGGAATGGAGCGAGTGGATCGCAACGGACCGACTGTCCCAGGTCGGATGCGCGGCATTGGCGGCGTGGCTGTGCGCGCAGCTCATACCGTTCGTGCCCTCGCTCGACGTATCGAATCTGCGCCACGGGCTCAGCCCGCTCTGGTACGCCCTGATCGGGCAAGCCCCGATCAGCATTTCCCGCGTCCTGGTCTACCTCGCCGCGGTCGCCGGCCTGATGCCGATTGCCGCGATGGTTTTGCGTCGGCATCATCCCGTGGCGCTGGCCACATTCATCTTTCTGGCGGTGCCGGTGCTCAAGGTGCTGGTGATCTGGCGACAGCTTTCGGCGGAGGCGCTGCTCGGCATCCTGGGCGGCATCGCATTGGCAGGGGCATGCCGTCTCATCGCGCCGGAGCGCTCGCGGCCGAGCGCGGCGATTCTGATCGTGTGCAGCATACTGGCGGCGGCGCTGCATCCCGGCAGCGGTACGCTGACCCACGCATTCAACTGGATCCCATTCCAGGAACAGCTGGCACATCCGGTAACCGGGCTAATGGATCTCGCCGACGCGAGCTGGCCATTCCTGGCGCTCGCGTATTTACGCGGGCAATCCGGGCGACGGCCAACGCAGGCCCGGTCAGCGGCAAGCACTGCCGCCATCGCTGTCGCCCTGTTCGGCCTGGAGTGGGCCCAGTACTGGGTGCCCGGCCGCTATCCGGATATCACGGATGTCATTATCGGTGCCGCTGCCTGGTGGTTCGGCATCCTCTACGCCGCGTCCGCCGGCGGTGAAGCGGCATTGTCTCGGGAATCGGAGAAAAATCGCTTGGCAGAACCGCGATCTCGGCACTCTTGAGCGGCGCGTACCTGCGGGAGCAGCCTCAATCGCTGGCAGCCACCGTCAGCTCCTGCGGCACGGGCTGTTCGGCCCGCGGCGGCGATCCAGCCGTTTCTCGCGTAGCCAACGGCCCATCACCATCCCACTCTTTCTCATTCTCATAGTGCCTGGCGCGGACCAGAAACTCATGCACGAAGACGGCCAGCACACCCAGCATCAATCCAAGCACCAGCGACAATGCCAGCACCATGCGCCTGGCGAGGCCGACCGGCGACATCGAGCGGGTTGGCGACAGCACTACACGGGTCGGGCGCACACGAGCGAGCTGTGACTCCAGCCCGCGCACGGTTTGCTCCTGCGTTGCCTGCGCGTTGCGATGATCGATTCGGAGTTGCTGCAACTGACGGGTACGCAAGGTGATCAGCGACCTTTGCTGCGCCTGCTGGCGCTGATTGTCCTTGCGCGCCGCTTCGAGGCCGGTAAGCTCGTTCGGCACAACGACCTTGAGCTGCGTGTGGAGATCGGCAAGCCGCTCGCGGCTGTGCCGTACGTCGTTGGACAGCAGCAGCACCGTCATGGCATCGGTGGCGGAGCGGGCTTCGCGTGCCGCGTTATTCTGCGCATCCGTCGCGGCGGCGATGTTTTCCTGCACCCGCTCGATCTGCGCCGTGAGCAGATCCGCCTTGACGCCCAAGCGCTGGCTCTGGAGCTTCAGGCTTGCATCCTGATCCTCAAGTTGGGCCAGCCGATTCCGCGCTGCCTCGATGCTGCGCCGTTGTTCCGCCAGCTTCACCTGGAACAGATCGTCATTGTTCAGGGCATCGAGCTTGATGCGGGCTTTCTCCAGGCGCGACTGGTAGGTTTCGCGGGTCGCATCCGATACCGCGGCATGGTCGCTGACCAGCATCTCGGCCACCGCCTTCAGCACCGCAAAGTAACCGTCACGCTGCTGCAGCGGCCCCTCACCGGAGATGACGACGAACGAACTGCTCCCGGCCGCGGTCGCCTTGACATCGTAGCGTTTGCGCAGTGCCGCCGCCTCGTCGTTCTCGCGTGGAAACGTCCGGTCGAGGGCTTGCGGGATCAGGCCACTGTCGATATGGGCGATGACGTTTTCGACGGATGCAATGGGCTCGTCTTTGATGCCCTGGTTCGACTGACGCGGAACATGGCCAATCTGGATGGTCTCGTAGTAACGATATCGAGCGGAGCTGAGCAGCGCGTATGCCAGCCCCGCGGCCACGCAGAGGCACACCACGAACGCAAGCGTCTTCCATCGTCGCCGCAGAACCAGCCAGAGGTCGAGCAGGCTGATTTCGTCGTCCTGCGCATAGGCCGGCCAGTGCGCTGGCGCCAACCAGCGCTGTTCACTCCCTTCCTGCCCCATTTACCGCTCCTGGACCGTGTCGACGACTAGCTGCAACCTTTACTCAACCAGGACCATTGTCCATGCGGAAGCATTGGAACCAAGGTCACCCGTCGAGCAGTTACGGCCGTTCGTCGGATTGCGGCACCATCTACTCTTCAGCCTTGGCCTGTTGCCATGCCGCTTCCATGACCGCGAGCGCGGTGCCGGGCATGGGCTCGCCCCGTTCGGCCAGGAGTGCTTCGACACGGCGGAAGCGGCGTGCGAACTTGCTGCCCGCCCGGCGCAGCGCCGCCTCCGGGTCGACTTGCAGATGGCGGCACAAATTGGCGCATGCGAACAGCAGGTCCCCGGCTTCGTCTTCGAGCCGGTCATGAGACGCCGCGCCGATCTCGGCCTCGAGTTCCGCCAGCTCCTCGCGCACTTTGTCCAGCACGCCGCGAGGGTCGGGCCAGTCGAAGCCGGCGCGCGCCGCCCGTGCCTGCAGTTTGACCCCTCGGGTCAGCGCCGGCAGCGTCACGCTGACCCCATCCAGTGCGCTCGGCGGTTGCGCGGTGGCGCCGCGACGGGCGCGTTTTGCCTGCCGCTCGCCGGCTTTCAACGCCTCCCAGGCACGAATCTGCCCGGTGGCATCGGGCCGCGCCTCGTCGCCGAATACGTGGGGGTGACGGCGCTCCATCTTGTCGCAGATGGCCTCGACCACTCCATCGAAATCGAACTGACCCAGTTCCTCGGCCATGCGTGCATGAAACACGACCTGCAGCAGCAGATCACCCAGCTCATCGCGCAGATCCTCGCTGTCGCCACGCTCGATCGCATCCACGACCTCGTAGGCTTCCTCGATGGTGTACGGCGCGATGCTGCGAAACGTCTGCTGCACATCCCACGGGCAACCCGCGCGCGGATCCCGCAGCCGCGCCATGATTGCCAGAAGATCCTCGATTCGCCGCATGTGTCTCCTCCCGACCGGGTTGTGGAATCCCCGCGATGCCGTTGCTCATGATCCCGCCTCTCTCCGCTCCTGCTCCCGACTCTTGCCGGCGATGACGATCAGCATGACGCCCGCGAGAATCAGGCAACCACCCGGCAGCGCCCAGATCGATGGCAGCTCGCCGAGAACGAGGCCGGCGAAAATAGCGGCGAAAACGGGGCTCAGCAAGCGCACCATGGTCGTCGTCAGCGGCGGCAGACGGCGCGAACAGATAGCGTAACCCAGAGTGGGCACCACCGTGGACACCACCCCCAGCAGCAGAAAGATTGCGACGCTGTGAGGACTCAGGGCTGGCAGTGCAACCGCGCCTTCCATGAGCGCAGACAGGGCGATCAGCAAGAGCATGCCGGGTCCAAACGTCGCCAGCGCGACACTGGTACTGGCCGGGCCACCCCCGGCGACGCCGGCCTTGCGATAAACCTGGGCGTAAGCGGCAGCGGCAAGTGCTGACAACAGCGCCAGCGCGTCCCCCTCCAGGCGCAGCGACGTCACCCCTGTCGACTCCGTCCACGGCGCCATCACCAGATAGACACCCGTGAGCGCCATCACCGCACCCGTGGTATCGCGACGCCCGGGCGCGCGCCCGCGCAGGCCATGCCAGATCAGCACAAACAGCGGTGAGGTGCTGATACACAGGGAAACCTCCGCCACCGGCGCCAACTGGAACGCAATGACCGCAAGCACGTAATACGCGATCAGCATGAAGCCCAGCCACCACGTCACCGGTTCGCGCATCGCGGCACGTGTGGCGTCGGTTTCGCCTGAGATCAGCAACCACGTGCCCAGTACCGCAAATGCGATCATCAGGCGACCAGCAGTGATCTCCAATGCGGAAAAGCCCGGCAGCAACCGGACCCAGATACCAGTCGCGCCCCAGGTCAGCGCGGCGACGACCCCCGCCGCCAGACCGGCGGCATCGGCGGATGTCTCCTGTGCGCCCCTGATCACATATGATCTCCGCAGGCCCTGGGCGATACCGCCGGCCGATTACCTCCTGCGCAGGCCCGGCGATCCAGCCAATGTGCCGAAATGTCATTTAGACAGTAGTATGATCAGACCAGTCTGTCTATATATCGACCCCAAATGGCCAAACACCGTACATCCAGCGATATCCGCGAATGCATTCTCGCGACCGCGACACGCCTGTTTCACTCCCAGGGCTACCGCGCTACCGGCGTCAATCAGATCATCGCCGAAGCCGGTGTTGCCAAAGCCAGCTTTTATGCCCACTTTCTGTCCAAGGGCGAGTTAGGCCAAGCGTTTCTGGAGCGGCGACATGAAAAGTGGTCGTCTCTGGTCGAGTCAGTGCTGACGGATGCTCCGACACCACGGCGGAAAATACTCGCGCTGTTTGATCTGTGGCAGACGCAAATTGACGAAGACGGCTTTCGCGGCTGCGCATTCGTCAATATGGCAGGAGAATTCCCTGACCCGGGCACACCCGTGCGCGCCCACGTCAAAGACCACAAGCGCGCCATGCGCGAGTTGTTCGGATCCCTGGTCATCGCCTACGACGACGGCAAACATGACGAGCGGTACGCGCTTGCTGTTGCGGACGCCATTTATCTGCTGTTCAACAGCGCCATTACGGAATGCCGGAACTTCTGCGACACCTGGCCGATCGCGGCAGCCAAGGATGCGGCCGAGCGAATGCTGTCGAGCCTCGATGAGCAGCAGTAGGCACCGAGGCAGGCGATACAGTCCCGCGCGGCCTCGGCGCGGCGCGCTTTCCGGTCGAGGACGGAATGCTCGCGCCCAAATCAAACTCATCGTTTATTTGTTGCGCCGCGGCAACGACTGGCATATACTCCGGCTTCCTTACCATCCCCCGAGCTGAGAGAGCGCGTTAGCGGCCTGTTAGCTCCCCCCTCGACAGGCTTCGACTCTCGTGAATTTTTCCGATTTTGATTTGCTGCCGCGCATTGCGGCGAATATTCGTGCTCTCGGCTTCAACGATCCGACACCGATTCAGGCGCAGGCGATTCCACCGGTTCTGCAAGGCCGGGATGTGCTTGGCCTGGCCCAGACCGGCACCGGCAAGACGGCCGCATTCGGGTTGCCCATCCTGCAACGCATCAGCACCGGGCGGCGCGGGCGCATTCGTGCGCTGGTGATCGCGCCCACGCGCGAGCTGGCCGAGCAGATCCATCAGGCGCTCGACGCCATGGGCCACGGTACCGGGCTCAAGAGCACCACCATCTACGGCGGAGTCAGCATCAATCCGCAAATTGCGCGCCTGCGCCGCGGCGCCGATATCGTTGTCGCCTGCCCGGGCCGGCTGCTCGACCACATCAACCAGGGCACCATCAATCTGGATGCACTGGAAGTACTGGTTCTGGATGAAGCCGACCACATGTTCGACATGGGGTTTCTGCCGGACATCCGGCGCATTCTGGCGAAGCTGCCGCGCACGCGGCAGACGTTGCTGTTCTCGGCCACCATGCCGACGGACATTCGCCGTCTGGCGCGGGATATTCTCAACGATCCGGCTACGGTGGAAATCGCCCATACCGCGCCAGCGGATACGGTCGCACACTGCCTGTACCCGGTCGCCAGCCACCTGAAGACGCCGCTGCTCAAGGCGCTGCTGGCGCAAACCGACACCAAATCGGTGCTGATATTCACGCGCACCAAACATCGCGCCAAGCGAATCGGTCAGCAGCTCGAACAGGCCGGGCTCAAGGCTGCGTCGCTACAGGGAAATCTGTCGCAAAACAAACGTCAGGCGGCGCTGGACGGCTTTCGTAGCGGGCGCCACCAGATTCTGGCGGCCACCGATATCGCCGCCCGCGGCATCGATATTTCGCAGGTGTCGCACGTCATCAACTACGACATGCCGGATACGGTCGAGGCCTATACGCACCGCATTGGCCGCACCGGTCGCGCGGCACGCAGCGGCGACGCCTTCACCTTCGTCACCCGCGACGACGAAAGCCTGGTACGCACGCTGGAGCGCCGGCTGAACATGCACCTGGAGCGGCGACAGCTGGAGGATTTCGACTACGACGCGCCGGCGCCAACCCGCGAACAGGGCGCGAAGCGTACACCGCCGTCCGCCAGCACCACGCGTAACACTGCCCCGCGCGGGGCCGGCAAACGCCGCGACGCTGGCGCTTCGCGGCACGGGGCGCGGCGCTCCGGCAAGGGCGGATCCGCCGCCCGATCGCGTTCCGGCCGGCAGGCACAGCACCACCGCTGAACGAGTGTCATCGCAGGGCTTGCTTCACACGATTCCGCGCAGCAAAGCGGTGTTGCGCGAAACCTCGCCAGGCCTAGATCGGCCTGGCGCCGTCGGGCATCGATGTCAGCCTTATGATCGCATCCGTCATCCAGCAATGGGGGCAGGGATCGCCATGCTGGCGCGAGAGGACGAACACGTACCAGACCGGCCCGACGTCGGTGGACAGAATGACCGGCTGCATCACCACCGGGCCATGGTGCACAAGCGGCAGGTAAACGGCATCGTTAAAGTCGAGTATGTCCGGATAATGGGCGTGCACGATCGCGGCGAAATGGGCGAGGGACCCGCTCCGGGCTTTTTTGTCCGGGGAGGCGAAACGATAGGCGACGGCAATGCCGTGATCCGTGGTAGGTTCGTCGTTGTGTTGTAATGCGTCGAGCTGGCGACGGACGACCTCCGCTGGCGCAAGCCGTGGATTGGGCATGGAGTCGCGAGCGCCCGCCACGAGGTTGTAGGCCAACCAGGCAACCCCCGTGAGCACCAGCACGAGCCCGGCAAGGCCCAGAAGCTGTTGACGTTTCATACGGCAATACCGGATTACGCCAAAGTGACCACCGGTCCCATCCGTCCGGGGCGCGGAGCGGGTGGAACGAGTCCCGGCACGAGTACCCGGTCGGGTCGCCCCACCGAGGGTCACACCCTGCTCCGCCTCTCGGGGCGATGGTTGCAGCCCGGACAACGGCCGACGTATCCTTCACTCCAAAGTTTAGCACCGGATACCTGGCGCACGTTTTCGGTCCCATTGGACTTGAAGGGACCACCGGGTTATGAATAGTGCGCGTTCACTCGATTGGAGAAATCAAACAATGGCGGACGAACATTCCCAGGATCATGGCACCGACAGCGACACTGCCTCCGGCTCCACCCTGCCCTGGATGCTGATCCCGTTGATACCGAGCATCATCATCGTCGTCTATTTTCTGGTCACCGGTAAAATCGGCGCTTAGATAAAATCACCCGGCATCGCGGATCGCGACAAAATTCGCGATCCGCGAACAACATTCGAAAAATCCACCTGAACACGGTGATGCGGCGCTACGCCATGCTAAAATCGGCGCACTTGCACGCGGCACACCTGCGCGCGCCCGGGACTCCACGCCGGCATCGACCGCCAACGGGATTGCCGCCTGGACTCTGAAACAAGCTCATCACGATCGGGTAGCGCGGAACTTCCCCATCGGGGGCACACATGACGCTTCTCGCCCTGGCGTTGGTGCTGGCCGCGGCATTCCTGCACGCGGGCTGGAATCTGCTTGCCAAACGCGCTCCGGGGGGCGCGGTATTCATCTGGCTGTTCGCCACCCTGTCGGCTGTCATCTACGCACCGTTCGCCGTGGCCCTGTTCCTTGTTCAGCGCCCCCATCTGGGCCCGCTGGCGTGGGCATGCATCGGCGCCACCGCCTGCATCCATCTTGGCTACTTCCTGTCCCTGCAACGCGGCTACCGGGTTGGTGACCTGTCGCTGGTCTACCCGCTGGCACGTGGCACCGGGCCGCTGCTCGCGACCGTAGTCGCCATCCTGCTGCTGGGGGAGCGCCCCAGCGGTCTGGCCCTTGCCGGCAGCGGCGCCATCATCGCCAGCGTGTTCGTGCTGTCCGGAGGCCTGCATGGGCTGAGCGGCAGTCGTCGCCCTCCGCTGGCAGCGGTCGGTTATGGCCTGCTCACCGGCCTGGCGATCGCGGGCTATACGGTCGTGGATAAATACGCGGTCAGCACATTGCTGGTACCGCCGCTGCTGTTCGACTGGCTCGCCAACGTCGGCCGCAGCCTGCTCGTCACCCCGTACGCGCTGCGGCGCCCTGCCGAAATACGCCGCCAGTGGCAAACCAGCCGCGGCGCCATCATCGGCATCGCGATCATGAGCCCGCTGGCCTATATCCTGGTGCTCACCGCCATGGTCTTCACGCCGCTGAGCTATATCGCGCCGGCCCGCGAGATCAGCATCCTCATCGGTACCGTACTCGGCGCACGCGTTCTGTCCGAACACATCACCCGTGCACGCGCGCTCGCCGCCCTGGGCATGGTCTTCGGCATCGTGGCGCTGACCCTCGGCTGACGGAACCGGCCGCTGGCCGCACGGTCCAAGATGAAGCTTTTCCGTTTCACTTGCAATAACAACTATCTTCATGAGCAATGCGCTGGGCGAACTCGTTCCCGCGTCACACACCGACAGCGCGGCGGGCTGGTCGCTGAACGACATCCCCTACGCGCGGATAGACCGCGGGCTGGTCGCCACCGATCGGCAGCTTTTCTTCCAGATCGCCGCAGCCTCGTTCATAGAAATCACGTCGGACCTGTACACCCGGAATCTGGTGCAATACTTCGACGGGGACGAGGAGGTGGGCGACTGGTTGCGCTGTCACTGGGAGCCGGAGGAGCTGCAGCACGGCGTTGCGCTGAAACGCTATGTCCGGACAGCCTGGCCCGAATTTGACTGGGAGGCCGCATATCGCGGTTTTTACGACGAGTATGCCGCGACCTGCCAGCTTGAAGTGCTGGCCCCCACCCGCACCCAGGAACTCGTTGCGCGCTGCGTGGTGGAGATGGGTACCGCCACCGGATACCGCCTGCTGCGATCCATCAGCCCGGAACCGGTGCTGGCGCAACTGGCCGGCCGCATTCAGGCCGACGAAGTACGCCACTACAAGTATTTCTATCGTTTCTTCCGCCGCTATCGGGAGCTGGAGAACATCGGTCGCCTGCCGGTCCTGCGCACCCTGTACGGGCGCCTCGGCACCATCAGCGGAGAGGATGCCTACTACGCCTTCAAGCATGTGTTCATGGCCGCCGCGCCGCAACGGCCATTCGCCATGGAGGAGTATCGGTCGTTCCGGCGCCGCTGCTTTCGACAGGCCCGGGAATACTACCCGTACCGGATGGGCATCAAGATGCTGCTCAAGCCTCTCGATCTGAATCCTGCGGCACAGCGCGCGACGATCCCGGCGTTATCGGCGGCAATCAGGCACATCCTGTTGCGCTAGGAGCCCTCAGGAAGAACCCATGGCCTCCTTGACCGCATCCAGCGCCGGGCGGCTGCCATCAGCGGTTTTAACGCCGTCCAGCCATTGCCCCACCAGCTCGTAATTCGATTCGATCCACTGGCTGGCCACCTGTTCAATCGGCTCGTGCTTGTAGCCGTAATCGTAGATCCACTGGCTTTGCACCTTGGAAGGAATATCCATCTGCTTCAGAAAACGGGACACGTTAGGGTTGCTTTTCACGAAGTCAGGATTGGCCACCGTATTGACGGTGCTCGCGCCGCCCCACATCTTTTTCGGGTCTTTCAGAAACCTGATGTTATAGACCACGTTCATCCAGTGCGGTTGCCAGCCGAGAAACGCGATCCACTGGTGGGCCTTCACCGCGCGGCCTACCTGCGCCAGCATACCCGCCGTACTGGATGGCATGAGCTGCCAGCCACTCAGGTCATACAGGTTGTTCTTGATCGCGTCCTTGACCAGCTCATTGCCGTCGTTACCGGCCTCGATGCCGTAGATCTTGTGATCGAACCTGTCCCCGTACTTGTGCAGGTCGGCGATCGAATGCACGCCGCCCTCCCATACGTAGTCGGGCACGACGATGTCGTACTTCGCATCCTTGATGTTGGTGGTCAGAAGCACCACCTTTCCCGACTTGAGCATCGGGTCGAGAACCGAATTCTGGGTTGGCCGCCACAGCGCCATGTCCGCTGACAGATCACCCTTGGCGACGGCCTGCAGCGAAATGACCCAGCTCGCGTCGGTGGCGCTGGCCTCGTAACCCATCGCGTTCAGAATCTGGGTCGCAATCTCGGCCTTGACCCTTTCGCCCGGCCACGGTGGTACGCCGAAGCCCACCTTGTCGGCCGCGGCCGCCGTCGATACCGCGGCGAATACCAGCAGCATGCCTGCCGCCAGCACTCCCGCAATGGCGCGCATCCCGCCATCACTCGCAATCTTCGCACCTGGCATATCCGTTCCTCCACTGTCAGCAACTGATTCGTTCGACTTTATGAATATAAGGACCACTTGCCGGTAAATATCAATGGTGCCGCAAAGTATATCTTTTTTAATTGATCGTTCAAACAATAATAGCTAGAATCGTATTTATCACTCCCGTTCAGGACTCCCGAATGCCGAAGGTAGGCATGCAGCCGATCCGGCGACAGCAACTGATCGACGCGACCATCCGCTGCATGAGCCGTCATGGTTTCGAGCGCACCACGGTGGCGCGCATCGGTCGGCTGGCCAACGTCTCGCCGGGGATCATCAACCATTACTTCGGCGGCAAGGACGAACTGCTGGAGGCCACCATGCGCCATCTGCTGCGCCAGCTCAAGGCGGAAACCGTGCAGCGGCTGAAACATTCGGGCAATCCGCGCGCGCGCCTGGAGGCCATCGTCGATGCGAACTTCGCCGACGAGCAGTTCTCGCCCGAGCTGGTTTCCGCATGGCTCGCATTCTGGGCGCAGGCGCCCTACAACCGCGCGCTGCACCGGTTGCAACGCATCTATGCGCGGCGGCTGCGCTCGAACCTGCGCCATGCACTCAAGCAGCTACTGCCGGCGGCCGAGGTGGAACGCGCCGCGTACGGGCTGGCCGCCCTGATCGACGGACTGTGGGTAAACTGCACGCTCGGCGGCGAAGTCGATGGTGAACGCGCCCGCACCGTGGCCCGCGATTACGTGGGCTATTTGCTGACCGCTACCTGCACGGGCGTTTCCGCTTGACCGAACCTTCCGCCCCGACCGGTCAGTCACGAGAACGGCGGCCCCGGGGGGCAAAGAGGCACTCATGAAATTATCGGACCGCAAACTCTACATCGACGGCGCGCCTGCCGACGCCACATCCGGCGAAACGTTCGAGACCATCAACCCGGCGACCGGCGAGGTACTGTGCCGCGTGCAACGGGCCAACGCGGCCGATGTGGATCGCGCCGTCTCCTCCGCACAGGCGGGCTTCGCACGCTGGTCGCGCATGACCGGCGCCGAGCGCGGCCGCATTCTCAACCGCGCCGCACGGCTGCTGCGCGAACGCAACGACGAGATCGCCCGCCTGGAAGTGCTGGACACCGGCAAGCCGATTCGCGAAGCCGCCAGCGTCGATGTGCAGACCGGCGCCGACGCCATCGAGTATTTTGCCGGGCTGGCCGCGTCGCTGCACGGTCAGCATTTTCAGCTCGATCGCGCCTTTGCCTACACCCGGCGCGAACCGCTCGGCGTGTGCGCCGGCATCGGCGCGTGGAACTATCCGGTGCAGATCGCCTGCTGGAAAGCCGGCCCCGCGCTCGCCTGCGGCAACGCCATGGTGTTCAAGCCCGCCGAACTGACGCCACTGACCGCCCTCGAACTGGCCGCCATCTTCACTGAAGCGGGCGTGCCGGACGGCGTATTCAACGTCGTCCAGGGCGAGGCCGCCACCGGGCGTGCCCTGTCCACGCACCCGGGCGTGGCCAAGGTATCCCTGACCGGCGAAGTCGGCACCGGCAAGAAGGTCATGGCCGATGCCGCTGGCACGCTCAAGCACGTCACCATGGAACTGGGCGGCAAATCACCACTGATCGTCTTCGACGACGCCCATCTGGAAAATGCCGTGTCCGCCGCGCTGATGGCCAATTTCTACACCCAGGGCGAAATCTGCACCAACGGCACCCGCGTATTCGTGCAGCAAGGCATCCGCGACGCCTTTCAGCAGCGCCTGGTCGAGCGCTCCCGGCACCTGCGCATCGGCGACCCGCTCGACCCGGAAACCCGGATCGGCGCCCTGATCTCGCGCGAGCACATGGAAAAAGTCCTCGATTACATCGAACAGGGCAAGCGCGCCGGAGCGCAACTGCTGTGCGGCGGCGCGCGCCCCGACGATCCGGCACTCCGCAACGGATGCTTCGTCGAACCCACCATCTTTACCGCCTGCCGCGACGACATGTCGATCGTGCGCGAGGAGATTTTCGGCCCGGTAATGACACTCCTCGACTTCGACGACGAAGCCGAAGTCCTGCGTCGCGCCAACGACACCATCTACGGCCTGGCCGCCGGCGTATTCACCCGCGACATCGCACGCGCGCACCGCGTGGTCGCCGAACTGCAGGCCGGCATCTGCTGGATCAACGACTACAACCTGAGCCCGGTGGAGATGCCCGTGGGCGGCTACAAGCAGTCCGGTATCGGCCGCGAAAACGGCCCCGCCGCGATCGACCATTACACGCAGCTGAAAAGCGTGTACGTCGCGCTGGGGGATGTGGAATCGGAGCTTTGAGGGGTTGTGGGAGCGGAAACCACCAGTGCCAAGGCACAGGGAGGGATGCGTCTTTTCAGGACCGTTGACCGCAG
>CAZYIP010000007.1:37211-39066 GCA_964646895.1 uncultured Salinisphaerales bacterium
AGCCAACAAATCCGGCATAGACGAGGAATACCATGAGCACCGACAAAGCCTACGACTACGTCATCATCGGCGCCGGCTCCGCCGGCTGCGTCCTCGCCAGCCGCCTCACCGAGGACCCCGACGTGCGCGTGCTGGTGCTCGAAGCCGGCCCCGAGGACAACAGCCTCATCATTCGCATGCCCGCCGCACTCGCCTACCCGCTGCAGAACCGCCGCTTCAACTGGTACTACGAAAGCGAACCCGAGCCATTCATGAACAACCGCCGGATGTACTGCCCGCGCGGACGCGTGCTCGGCGGCTCATCGTCCATCAACGGCATGGCCTACATCCGCGGCAACGCCCTCGACTACGATCGCTGGGCCACCGAAACCGGCCGCCCCGACTGGGACTACCAGCACATCCTGCCCTACTTCCGCAAAGCCGAAGCACGCGAACGCGGCGGCGACGACTACCGCGGCGGCGGCGGCCCGCTGTTCGTCTCCACCGGCGCCTGCGATAACCCCCTGTTTCAGGCCTTCATCGAAGCCGGACAACAAGCCGGCTACCCCTACACCGCCGACATGAACGGCTATCAGCAGGAAGGCATCGGCCCCATGGACATGACCGTGCACGGCGGCCGCCGCTGGAGCGCCGCCATGGCCTACCTGCATCCGGCGCTCGCGCGGCCGAACCTGCGTGTCGAAACGGGCACTCTCGCCACCCGGCTGCTATTTCAGAACAAACGCGCGCACGGCGTCGAATACCTGCAACGCGGCACCCTCCGGCGCGCGCGCGCCGAGCGTGAGGTCCTGCTCTGCGGCGGCGCCATCAACTCCCCGCAACTTCTGATGCTGTCGGGCATCGGCGACCCCGCCCACCTGGGCGAAATGGACATTCCCGTCATCGCCCCGCTGCCCGGCGTCGGCAGCAATCTGCAAGATCATCTGGAAGTCTACGTGCAACACGCCTGCACCCAGCCGATTTCGCTCTACAGCGCCATGCAGCCGCACCACAAGCTCAAGATCGGCTTCGACTGGCTGTTCTTCAAGAAAGGCCCCGGCGCCTCCAACCAGTTCGAGGCCGGCGGCTTCATCCGCTCGCGTGCCGGCATCCGCCAACCCGACCTGCAATATCACTTTCTGCCCATCGCGATTTCCTACGATGGCACCCGCGCCCAAAGCGGGCACGGCTTCCAGGCCCACATCGGCCCCATGCGCCCGCAAAGCCGCGGCCGGGTGCGCCTGCGGGCGGCCGACCCGCACACACCGCCGAGCATCCTGTTCAACTACATGCAGGCAGCCGAGGACCGGCGAGAGATTCGCGACGGCATCCGCCTGACCCGCGAAATCTTCGCGCAGCCCGCGTTCGACCCGTATCGCGGTGCCGAGCTGGCGCCCGGCACAAACGTCGACAGCGACGACGAGATCGACGCCTGGGTACGGGCGAACGGAGAAAGCGCCTACCACCCGTCCTGCACCTGCCGTATGGGCGAGGACGAAATGGCCGTGGTGGACGGCGACGGCCGGGTGCACGGCGTCGAGGCCCTGCGCGTGGTGGACGCCTCGGTGATGCCCTCGATCGTCAGCGGCAACCTCAACGCGCCGACCATCATGCTCGCGGAAAAACTGGCCGATGCCATTCGCGGTCGTACGCCTTTGCCGGCGGCGGATGTTCCGGTGTACGAACCGGAGGACTGGAAAACGAAGCAGCGACCGGGCGAAGCGCGGCGTGCGCGGGTTGCGGAAACCACAGCGTAGAAGCACGCCGTACCGCGGCTGAAGCCGCTCCCACACGTGCAACCCTGCTTCCAGGTCTTGTGGGAGCGGCTTCAGCCGCGATTGTTCAACGAGCGCCGCTTTCGGGACGCAGGCGGCAG
>CAZYIP010000008.1:0-38526 GCA_964646895.1 uncultured Salinisphaerales bacterium
TGAAATCCGGCCCATCCCGTGCGAAACGCCTATCCAGACTGGGCTCTCTCTCGTCAATTTTCGCCCTTCTGTCCGTCCTGCTTCTTGGCAGTGTCAGTGTGGCCAGCGCCGAACAGCCGATAAAGGTTCGCATCGCATGGCAGCCAGCCGTTCAGGTGGTTCTTTTCATCGCCTGGCAAGAGAACCTGTTCGAGAAGGAAGGCCTGGACCCCACGTACATTCGGTTTAACGCCGCACCGCCGATGTTTTCCTCGCTGCGATCGGACAGCATTGACATCGCGTACATGGGGTCTGTACCCGCTGCGATAGCCCTCTCTCAGAACATTCCCGCCAAGGTGTTCTACGTGGAAGCCGACGAGGGTACGGCGGAGAGTCTGATTGCCCGCCCGGATTCCAACATAAACACTCTGAGCGATCTGAAAGGGAAAACGATTGGCATATGGCGAGGTACCTCGTCGGACTTTGCGCTTGACCGTGGTTTGGAAAAAGCAGGTTTGACGCGTGACGACGTAAAAACCCTTAATCTCGATGTCACGGCCATCGCTCCCGCATTTCAGAAGAAAGCGGTCGATGCGGTGTGGGTATGGGACCCGTGGGCCCTCGAGCTTCAGGGTTTGGGGGGGAAGCGCGTGGTTCGTGATGTGGATGTGGGCGTGCATATGCCAGACGTCTGGGTCGGGCGCAATGCGTGGCTGGACAATCCGGAAGGCGCGAAGCGTTTTATCAGGGCGATGGAGAAGGCAAAGCAGATCCTGGCCAGGGACAAGGAACTCGCTGCCCGGGTCACGGCCAGGAAACTGAACCAGACCGAAGAATTTGCATCCCAGATGATTTCACGATCCGTGTATCCGCCGGCGAGCGAGTTACTCGACCCGAAGAGCCCGATTTCCCTGAATACTGACGCCGTCCAGAAGGGCGAAGGCATCGCGCGTCTGTTTACACAAATCGCCGAGTTCATGAAACAGAAAAATCTGGTCCAGAGCGTCCCGGACATGACCTCCAAGATAGATACGGTACCAATCAACGAAAGCCACGCCGGCCAGCAATAGTACTGGCTGGCTCATGCAACATTCTCCATCGTCAATTGTAACGATGGGTCAATTGCGATGATGGTAGGTTAACCGGAACTCACGGGGTTATTACACAGGACGATGGCAACCTCAAGTTATCAGAGCAAAGACAGCACATCCGGTAACGGGTCCGGCAAACTCATGGCAGGTCTGAGTCCTCTGATGAGAAACGGGATTTGCCTGAGTCTTCTGAGCCTGGCGGGATGGTTCGTATTATGGTACGTACTGACATCATTCCATTTCGTCAATACGGATCTTCTGATTTCGCCCGGAGCGCTCGCCGATTCATTTTTTAATCTGGCGCAGAACGGTTACGCCGGCTCCCCTTTATACGTTCATTTTCTGGCGAGCATGATCCGGGCCGGCGCAGGTTTCCTGGCGGGAGTCTTGATAGGCGTTCCCACTGGGCTTTTGCTGGGCATGAACCGTTTTGCCTATTTCACCTTCAATCCTCTTTTTTCCATAATCCGGCCGATCCCGACCATCGCATTTATTCCGTTGGTGATACTGTGGTTTGGTATCGGCGAGTCCTCGAAGGTTCTGGTCATATTCGTAACGGCCTTTCTGTTTATTATTCTCAATACCTACACGGGCGTTCAGCAAATACCGGTCGGTTATATCAGAGTGGCCCAAAACCTGGGTGCAAACGCATGGCAACGGTTTTGGAAAGTCATGCTGCCCGCGGCAGCGCCCTCCATTATGGCCGGATTGAAAACCGGACTGGCTTTAAGCTGGCAGGTTGTCGTCGCGGCGGAACTGATTGCCGCCCAGCAGGGGCTTGGCTTCATGATCATGGATGCGACCACTTTCTACCGGATTCCCGTGGTCTATATCGGAGTGGCCCTGATCGGTGTCGTCGGATTCATGCTGGAAGGTGGCGTAACGTTGCTTGAACAACGTTACGTGCACTGGAAGGGTCGCTGAAGCAGGCATACTGGCTGTCGATCGAGCGGAGAAATGGAAAAAATAGAACTCAGCAGCATATCCAAGGTATTCGGTCACGAGACAGCCAACCCGGTCAAGGCGATCGACGGGCTGGATCTCGTAATACCGGCTGGCTGTTTTTATTGTTTGCTTGGCCCGAGTGGGTGCGGCAAATCGACTGTGCTCAACATGGTTGCGGGCTTTGAGCAACCTACGAGCGGATCGGTTTATCTGGATGAGAAAATCGTCAGCCGTCCGGGGCCTGATCGGGCTGTCGTATTTCAGCAGCCAACGCTCTATCCCTGGCTGACCGTCCGCAACAACATTTCGCTGGGTCCGACGCTTGCCGGTGCACCGAAAGACGAGACCGACACGCTGACCATGGAATATGTAAGAAACATGGGGCTTACCGGATTCGAGGACCGGTACCCATACGAGCTGTCTGGCGGGATGCAGCAGCGCGTAGCGCTGGCTCGCGCGTGGATCAACAAACCGAGAGTTCTGCTGCTGGACGAGCCTTTCGGTGCCTTGGATGCGCAAACAAAGATCGCGATGCAAGAGTTGTTACTTGATTTGTGGGACAAGATACATACGACAATATTGTTTATCACTCATGATGTTGACGAGGCGATTTTTCTCGGAGACAGAATTGGTGTAATGACGGGACGGCCCTCTACGCTGTGCGCGGATCTCGAGGTTGACATTCCACGCCCGCGGGCGCTTGCGCAGACAACCGAGGCAGATTTCATCGGCCTGAAGAAAAAGATTATCAATCTGCTGCATATCGAATAACAGCGATGATGATGCAAATCAGGCGGCACTCGGTATTTTCGTTCGCCGACAGCGTGACGAGGTCGCCGTGGTTTCGTGTTTCATGTTTGCAGGAATCGAGGAGATCCCATGACAGGTGACGTGGTAACCATAGCGGCTGGAGAAGGGAAGGCTGTTTCCCTGGAGCGTGGCCAATCCATCAGGATCATAGAGGCATTCGGGGCACAGGTTGTAGACACCTGGGCATTCAATTCCGGGGACATGAGTGAATTCATGTCCATGTCACACAGCCGTTCGTGTCTTGAGCGGCTAGCGCCAAAGGTTGGCGATGCGCTCTACACGAATCGGCGCCGCCCTATTCTCAGCCTTGTCGAGGATACGTCACCAGGAACCCACGATACGTTGCTGTCCGCCTGTGATCTGGAGCGCTACAGGTTGCTCGGCTGCAGCTCGGATTATCATAGAAATTGCGTCGACAATCTCAAATCCGCGCTTGCGCCGCTTGGATACGATAATCCACCCAAACCGGATCCGTTGAATCTGTTTGAACATGTCTCCTGCAGCGCGGACAACAAGCTCAGAATCGAACCGCCACATTCGGTGATTGGCGATTATGTGGTTTTGCACGCGGAAATGGCGGTGATTGTCGTCATGTCAGCATGCCCCATGGATATGGTACCTACCAATGGAAAGGACATGCGCCCGAAAGCAGTGCAGTACGAGGTGCTGTAGGGAACGAGTCCGTGGCGTTGCCGCATTGTCGAACCCTTCTCGACAATATCCCCATGCCGCGTCAGATACATCTGCCCGAGACAGGCGGCCTCGGTAATCCTGCCTCCACGAGTTGTAATCCGCTGGATCATACGGACATCCGTGCGGGCCCGACGATACGATGCGCGTTGATCCAGAACCGACCGAGTATTCCGGGAGAGGGCGACTCGCCAATGTCCAGGCGCCCTTGACCGGGAACAGGCTCCGGGCTGGCCTTGTGATCGGATGAATGCGCATATGGTCCGACACGCGCGGGGCGGACGCTCGGGCAGGCACGATCTCCGATGCTTTTGCGCAAGATTTGAAGCCGATCAGCGCGGGCGAGGCTCCCGCGGAACTTCCAGAATGTTCTTCATTGTGGTATCGATATCGCTGCGGGGGATATCGAACAGAAACCGGCTCTTTTTACAACAAGCACCAGGATGAACAGGGTCCGTGCCCGCGTCGAATTCACATAGCCTTATAATCACTGCCAATAATTTTAATATTCGGGGGCATCATGAAAGGGAGTCGTTTCCTGGCAGCAGGCCGTGTTGCCGGCATCATTCTTGCCGTCTTGTGGTTCGGTGGCTGCAATCACCACAGCTCTTCTTCATCCGATGACAGCGATGCCGAGAGACCGCCCAATGTGGTGCTGGTCCTGATGGACGACATGGGCATCGATCAGTGGCAGCTCTTTGGCTATGGCGGCCTGACGCCCCCGTCCATGCCCAACATCCGCAGCGTCGCGGAGGCGGGCGTGCAGTTTCACAATTACTGGTCCATGCCGGCCTGTTCCAACGGCCGCGCAGCGCTTTTTACCGGCCGTTATCCGCTGCGCACCCATGTCATGACGGCGATCGGCAACAACGATCTGGCCAATTACATGATCAACCCCAACGAGACGACTCTGCCGCGACTGCTGCATACCCGCGGCTACAAGAGCGCGCTGTTCGGCAAATTCCATCTGGGGATCCAGGCCAACAATCCTTACGGGCTGAGAATGGTGCACGCGCTCGGCTTCGACTATTACGAGGGCTGGCTGGACGAGACCGGCGATCCGTCCTCGATCGACACGACCGCGGGCGGCGTCGCACCGGAAGGCACCTACAGTTGCGGTTTCGTCCCGGACGCAAGCCAGCCCGGCGGCGCGAACCGCGGGGCCTGCTACAGAGCCGACAACAGCTGCCAGTACATGGTCAAGACCGGCGTCGAAGCGCCCGGGCGAATCTGCCGCGATCAGGGCGGGATCTTCGATCCCCGAAACCAGTGTGCCGCGCCGACCCCCGACTACATCAAGTTTACCAACCTGAGCGGTTATTACGTTTCGCCCGTGACCATCAACCGCGAAGACGGAACGGAGGTTAGCCTGCCTCTCACCGACAGCCGTGCCCGCACCTATCGCACCACCGAAGTGGTCAATGCGGCGCTCGACTGGATCGATCAGCAGCCGGCGGATCAGCCGTGGATGGTGACCCTGAGCTTTGCCGCCGACCATACCCCGTTCATGCAGCCGCCAAGTGACCTGCTGCCAAATGCGGCGCCCTATTCGAGCAGCCTCGATTGCAGCAACGTCATGCACCAGCAACTCATCTCCAACCAGATGGAGGAGGCCCTGGACCACGAAGTGGGCCGCTTCCTGATCAGTGCCGGCCTGGCCACCCGCGACAACAGCGGCGAGCTCATTTACGATCCCGCCGAAAGCAACACCTACGTCATCGTGGTCAGTGACAACGGCAGCCTGGGCACGGTGGCCAAGGCGCCTTTCGATAAATCCCGATCGAAATCCACCGCCTACCAGACTGGCGTCTGGAATCCCGCCATCGTGGCCGGTCCCGAGGTGTATGCGCCGGGCCGTTCGGTGGATGCGATGGTCAACGTCGTGGACATTTTTCAGCTGGTGGGCAATCTCGCCGGCATCGACAATGTGCACGAAGTGGTTCCCCGTACCCTCGACTCCCAACCCATGCTGAACTACCTGACATACCCGGAACTGCCCGACGTTCGCACGACCAGTTACACCGAGGTCGGCTACAACAGGCATGCCGGAGGCAAGCTGAACGGTCCCTGCGTGTTCAACATCACCACCCCGTCGTGCAGCCAGATTACGCCGAGCGCCGGCGTCTGCCACGATAACGGAGGCACCTGGTGGGGACCCAACCCGGACGAAGCCGGCGCCCCGCCGGAAGGCCTGCCCAAGTGCTGCAACGTGGCCATGTGGCAGCATGAACACAACCAGGATCAGGATCCGGTCACCGACATGTTCCCCGAGCTTGCGTATGCGGTTCGCAACAGCAACTACAAGCTGGTGGTCAATCAATACGATGCCTTTGATGACTCTGCTACCACCACCGGCGGCTGCGTCAAAACCACCAGCACCGAGTTCTACGAAATCGATGAGGCGGTTCCGACGCCCAAACTGGACAAGGAAGGTGAGGAATTATTCAAGAGCGATCAGGCCCCCTCGGACATCCCGGAGGCCGACCTGAAGGCCAGACTCACGGACGAGCAACTGCAAAATTATCTGGCACTCAGCCAGCGGCTGGACGAAATACGTTCATCGGAAGCAAATTGTCCGGCGGACGTGAATCTGGATGGTGTGGTCGACGAGCAGGACATCGCCGAGTGGGAGAAATTTGCGGCGCTTTCCGAGGGCAAATCCAGCTGGGCCGACGTTGACCAGGACGGACTCACGGACGATGGCGACAAGCAGCTGATTCAGGACGCCTTCGGGAATTGCCCGTCATCCTGACGCGGGGGGCGAATCGGGCGATTGCCGATGAGTAAGGAAGACCGGGGCACTGCGCTGGCCGATCGCAAGCGCCGGAGCGGGCGGCAGTTGCTGGCGGTCGCCGTCCCGCTGTTTCTGCTGGCGAGCCTGGCAACCTGGAGCATTGCCCGATGGCAGGCAGGCGTCGCCATACCCGCATCCGCTGACGGCGGGGCGCACTTTGTGGGCTCCCGCGCTTGTGCCGACTGCCATGCAAGGCAGTACCGGGCCTGGTCCGGCTCCCATCATCAGCTGGCCATGCAGCCAGCCACGCCAGACACCGTATTGGGCGACTTCAACGGGGCGAGCGTCGAAGAGGGTGACGGCGCCCTCTTTTCCCGTACCGGCGATACCTTCAGCGTGCGTACCACAGGGCCGGACGGCGAGCAGCACGATTACCCGGTCCGCTATACCTTCGGTGTGTACCCATTGCAGCAATATCTGCTGGGCCTGCCCGGTGGACGCCTGCAGGCGTTTGGCAACGCCTGGGACAGCCGGCCACGCAAGGAGGGTGGTCAACGCTGGTTTGCCCTTTACCCGCAATCCGACGGGCAGCCTTCCAGTCCCTTGCACTGGACCGCTATCGACCAGAACTGGAACGCTCGCTGCGCGTATTGCCATTCCACGGGTGTACGCAAGCATTACGATCCCGCAACACGCGAATACGCCACCTCCTACGCGGAGATCAGCGTCGGCTGCGAAGCCTGTCACGGCCCCGGCTCGGCCCATGTCGCGTGGGCCCGACGCACCGACGCGCGTTCCGCCGCAGCCGACAACGGGCTGACCGTCCGCTTCGGCGATCAGCCACAGGGGCGCTGGCACTACGATAGCTCGGCGCAAAAGGTGGTCGGCCACGGGCCGAACAACGATCACCTGGAGGTGGAAACCTGCGCCCGCTGCCACTCTCTCGGCACTCCGCTGCACGAGGCTGCCGCCCGCGGGCAGCCGATCGGGGACACCACGCTCGTGGCGCTGCTCGACCCGGTGCTTTATTACCCCGACGGCCAGATCAGGGGGGAAGTGTTCGAGTACGGCTCCTTCATTCAGAGTCGCATGTACCATGCCGGCGTGACGTGCAGCAATTGTCATGACCCGCACACGGCGAAACTGCGTGCCGAGGGCAATGCCGTCTGCACGCGCTGCCACCTGGCCAGCCGCTATGACACGCCGGATCATCACCACCATGACGAGGGCTCGGCCGGTGCCCGCTGTATTGCCTGCCACATGCCTGGGCGTACCTACATGCAGGTGGATGTGCGCCATGATCACAGCATTCGCGTCCCCAGGCCGGACTTGTCTACACGCCTCGGCACGCCCAATGCCTGCAATCGATGCCACCGGGACAAGAGCCCGGCCTGGGCGGCTGGCGCAATAGAAAAGTGGCCCGACGACGGCTACAAGGGCTTTCAGCATTTCGGCGGTGCGCTGTGGGCGGGGCGCAACGGCGCACCGGGAGCGCGTCAGGGCCTCCTCCGGCTGGTCATGGACGCGGAGCAGCCGGCCATTGCCCGTGCCACTGCGCTGGTATTGCTGGGCGATCAGGGAGGCGGCGGCGAGGAGCATGTTTTTCGCCGGGCCGCCCGGGATGTGTCACCGCTGGTCCGCCGCGCCGCGGCCCGCCACCCGTCGGCAGCGCTCGAACTGCTGAATGACCCGGTCAGGTCGGTGCGCATCACCGCGGCGCAAACACTGGCACCCTCGCACGGTTCGCTCCCGTCGCGCGAAACGGCCCGCTCCCTGAAGAATGCCATCGACGAATATCTTCAGGTGCAGGCGCTGAGCGCCGACCGACCGGAAGCGCATCTGGGCCTTGCCCGTTTCCACAGTGCTCAGGGCAAGCCGGCCTCCGCCCGCGAGGAGCTGGAAGCGGCGCTCCGTCTCGATCCCGCCTTCGTCCCCGCGGCCGTCAACCTGGCCGAATTTTATCGTGTGCAGGGGCAGGACGAGAGCGCGGGAACCGTATTGCGCCGAGCCCTGAAGCGGGCTCCGGACGCGCCGGCGCTGCACTATGCGCTCGGGTTGCAGCAAGTGCGCCAGGGCGAGAGCGCCCGGGCACTCGGCGAACTGGCCGACGCACACCGGCTGGCGCCTGACGAGCCGCAGTACGCGTATGCCTACGCGCTGGCGCTGAGTGGCAATGGCGATGTGCAGGGCGCTATGGGGGTACTGACGACATCACTGCAACAGCATCCCTATCACCGTCCCACCATTGCCGCCCTTGCCGCCCTCGCGCGGCAAACGGGCGACGTCGAGCAGGCGAAACAATACGCACGGCGCCTGCGGCAATGGCAGCATCCGGCGCAGCTTGAAGAATCCCGAAACTAGGACTTTTGGTTGCGGCGAATGCACTGCGGTCGCGGCACAAGGCAGCGCACGGGTTTCTGTGGCATAGTCGCAAGTGCACGCCGGCCGCGGATCGGTGCACAATAGTCGAAGCCCTTACCGCTGCGCCTGCCGGCTCGCTGGCAAGAGCACGCGGGTGACCCCTGTCCGGGGGTCGGTCATATCGACACAAGAGGCGGGATTCCATGCATGCGATGATCATCGGTGCGGCGGGGATGATTGGCCGCAAACTGGCCGAGCGGATCGGGCGTGATGGCAGGCTGGGCGACAAGTCTGTCGATGCACTCACCCTCGTTGACATTGTTCCGCCCGACATGCCGGCGGGCTTCCCGGGCACCGTCTCCACCGAGACGGCGGACCTGTCCGTCCCGGGCACGGCCGCGCGGCTGATTGCGCACCGCCCCGATATCATCTTCCATCTCGCGGCGATCGTTTCGGGAGAGGCGGAGGCCGATTTCGACAAGGGATACCGGATCAACCTCGACGGTACGCGGGCGTTGTTCGAGGCGATCCGGATCGCCGGCAACGGCTACCGGCCGCGTGTCGTTTTCGCATCGTCCCTCGCCGTGTTCGGCGCGCCCTTCCCCGACACAATCGGTGACACCTTCTTTTTGACGCCGCTGACCAGCTATGGCACGCAAAAGGCGATCTCCGAACTGCTTCTTGCCGATTACAGCCGTCGCGGGTTCTTCGATGGCATCGGCATCCGCCTGCCGACGATCTGCATTCGCCCCGGTAAACCGAACAAGGCGGCTTCGGGGTTCTTCTCCGGCATCCTGCGCGAACCGCTTTCCGGGCAGGAGGCGGTGTTGCCGGTGTCGAGAGAAGTGCGTCACTGGTTCGCCAGCCCGCGGGCAGCGGTCGGTTTCATGATGCACGCCGCGGAAATCGATCTCGCGCAACTCGGCAATCGGCGCAATTTGTCGATGCCCGGGCTATCGGCCACCGTGGGCGAACAGATCGAGGCGCTGCGCGAAATTGCCGGCGAAAGCGCCGTCAACCTGATCCGCTACGAGCCGGACGAGACGATCGCCCGCATCGTCGACGGCTGGCCGCGCGCCTTTGACGCCAGGCTGGCAACGGCGCTGGGGTTCCAGGCGGAAACATCGTTTGCGGACATCATTCGCGCCTATATTGAAGATGACCTGCCGGAATGACTTGAGGGCTCGACCATGCTGCTCGGCTGTATAGCAGACGACTTCACGGGCGCGAGCGATGTGGCCAATACGCTCGCCAGGGGCGGGATGACGACCGTTCAGTTTGCGGGGACGCCGCGCGCACCCGATGTGCCGGAGTGCGAGGCCGGAGTGATCGCGCTGAAAACGCGATCGATTCCGGCCGCGGACGCCATCCGGCAGTCTCTCGAAGCACTGGCATGGCTGCGTGGCCAGGGCTGCAGGCAGTTCGCCTTCAAATACTGCTCGACTTTCGATTCGACCCCGGAAGGCAATATCGGCCCGGTTGCCGAAGCGCTGCTTGACGCTCTGGGTGCGCGGACCGCCGTGGTTTGCCCCGTCTTTCCGGCGACCGGCCGGACGCTTTTCATGGGCCACCTGTTTGTCAATGGACGCCTGCTGAACGAGTCGGGCATGGAGCACCATCCGCTCAACCCGATGACCGACCCCGATATTCGTCGCTGGTTGCGCCGGCAGACTCGATGCGATGTGGGTTTCGTGCCCTATACGGTGGTGCGCCAGGGTATCGAAGCGGTCACTGCGGCGATCGACGCCGAAGCCGGCGCGGGCAGGCCGCTCGTGGTGGTCGATGCAGTCGTCGACGAAGATCTGATGACAATCGGCGGGGCGGTCGCCGGTCATCGGCTGGTGACCGGCGGTTCGGGCGTTGCGCTCGGTCTGCCGGAAAACTTTCGTCGTGCCGGCCTGCTTGCGGACGCCGGCTCGGGCGTCGAGCCGATAACCGGCCCCGGTGCCGTGTTGTCCGGTTCATGCTCGGCGGCATCGAACGCGCAGGTTGCGGAATATCTGAAGACCTGTCCGGGGCTGGAGGTCATTGCTTCGGATCTGATGGACGGGCGTCTCGACGTTGACGATGCGCTGAATTTCGTACGCGCGAACATGAACCGCAATCCGATGGTCTATTCCACAGCCGATCCGGCAACGGTGAGAAGCGCGCAGGAGCGTCATGGTCGCCATGCCGTCGCCGCCCGCATCGAGCGCTTCTTCGCCGAACTTGCGGTCGGGCTGGTCAACAGCGGCGTCGCCCGGCTGGTGGTTGGCGGCGGGGAGACTTCCGGCGCGGTGGTCACCGCGCTCGGTCCTGAATACATGCGGGTGGGCCCGGAGATCGATCCGGGGGTGCCCGTGCTGGCGGTGGATCGGCCGGCGCCGCTCAGGCTGGCGCTGAAGAGCGGCAATTTCGGTGCAGTCGACTTTTACGCCAGGGCATTGCGGGAAATGGGGGCGGCATGAACGAAGAACGCGAACTGAGGCATGCCATTGTCCGCTGGGGCCGTGCGCTCTTCGAGCGGGGTTTCACCGCCGGATCGTCGGGCAACATCTCGGTGCGCCTCGACGACGGCTATCTGGCCACACCCACGAATTCCTGCCTGGGTTTCCTCGATCCCGATCGTCTGTCACGGCTCGATGCGGACGGCGAACCTGTCGACGGCGACAAGCCGACCAAGGAACTGCCACTGCATTTCGCGTTCTACGAAGCGCGACCCGCCGCGCGGGCCGTCGTGCACCTTCATTCGACCTACGCGACAGCGCTATCGTGCCTCGCCGATGTCGATCCGGAGGACGCGATTCCGCGGATCACGCCGTATGTCGTGATGCGTGTCGGACGGGTCCCGGTCATCCCCTACACCCGGCCCGGGTCGCCCGATATTGCACCGCGGATTCGCGCGAAGGCGCCGGAGCATGCGGCGGTCCTGCTCGCGAATCACGGACCGGTCGTTGCCGGCCCGTCTCTCGAAGCCGCCGTATTCGCGGCCGAGGAACTGGAAGAAACGGCGAAGCTCACCGTCATCACCCGGGGCCTCGATGTGCGTCACTTGACGGCCGAGCAGGTCGCCGAGCTCGGAGTCTCGTTCAAACTCAGGTAACCATTGCCATGCTGCGCTTTTCCGCCAACCTCGGTTTTCTATGGTCCGACATTCCCCTGCTCGACCGCATCGACCGGGCGGCGGCGGCTGGCTTCAGCGCCATCGAATTGCACTGGCCCTACGATGTGCCCGCCGAGCACACCCGGCAGGCCTGTGTCCGCAACGGTCTGTCGCTGCTGGGGCTCAACACCGTCACCGGCGATTCCTCGAAAGGCGAGTTCGGGCTCGGCGCGGTGCCGGGGCGCCAGGAACAGTTTCAGCAGGCGATCGATCAATCCATTGCCTATTGCAAGGCATCCGGCGCGACCGCGATCCACGCCATGGCCGGCATCGTGCCGCCCGGGGAGCATGAGCGGGCGCGCGCCGTGTTCAGGGATAATCTGGCCGAAGCGGTGCGCAAGACGGCGGATGAGAGGATTACGCTGCTGCTGGAGCCCATCAATCCCCGCGATCAGCCCGGCTATTTTTATTCGACGATCGGCGAGGCGGTATCGCTGATCGAGGCAGTCGGCTCGGATTCCGTTCGCGTCATGTTCGACGTCTATCACGTCGCTGTCAGCGAAGGCGACGTGATCATGAAGCTGCGGCGCTACAGGGACATGATTGGCCACATTCAGATAGCCGCCGTCCCGAGTCGCGCCGAGCCGGACGAAGGCGAGATCGCCTACCGCGCGATCCTGGACGAGATCGAAGCCATCGGCTATCGCGGCTGGATCGGTTGTGAATACCACCCGCGCGGGCCGGTCGAGGACGGGCTTCGCTGGATGCAGAAGCTGAATGTGTCGTTTTGAACGGCCAGCCGCCGCGTGACGCTATTTTCGTATCAGGTCCAGGCTTTCGGGGACCGGCGTCAGCGCACGGCCCTCTGTGAACCACGAGACGAGGTTGTCCACAAGGAGGCCGGCCATGGCATCGCGGGTGTGAACGGATGCAGAGCCGACATGTGGCAGCAAGGTAACCCGGGGGAGCGACAGCAGTGCTTCGGGCACGTGCGGCTCGTTGGGAAACACATCGAGCCCGGCGCCCGCGATCGTGCCTGACTTCAGCGCCGTCGCCAGCGCGTCGCAATCGACGGTCGATCCGCGTCCGATGTTGATGACCACGCCATTGGCGCCAAGTGCGGCGAGCACGTCGGCGTTGACGGCCTTTTCGGTCGCCGGCCCGCCCGGCACGACGACGATCAACGTATCGCAGCGGGTTGCCAGCTCTTTCAGGCTGGAGGCGTAGGCGTAGGAGACATCGTCTCGCTTGTTGCGCGAATGGTAGAGGATGCTGACATTAAAGGTCTCAAGCCGGCGGGCAATTACGCGGCCGATGCGGCCCAGCCCGTAAATGCCGACAGTGCGACCGCGCAGGGTCAGCTTCGTCAGCGGATAGCTGCCTTCCTTCTCCCAGCGTCCGTTTCTCAGATATTGCTCGGCCTGGGGCAACTCCCGCAGCGTGTTGATGAGCAGGCCGATGGCCGTATCGGCCGTTTCGTCCGTGAGTACGTCCGGTGTGTTGGTGACAACGACACCACGACTTGCGGCATGCTTCGCGTCAACCGCGTCATAACCGACACCGAAACTGGCGATGATCTCGAGTTTTGGCAAGGCGTCGATAAAGGCCGCATCGATCCGTGTCGAGCACGCGATACCGCGTACGGTTTGCGCCATTTCCGGCGAAATCAGCGCCGGATCGGAACGCTCGATTGCGATGGCATTGAATTCGCTCTCGATACGTTGTTGCCCATATGGGTTGATGGTGCCTGGAACGAGGACGGAAGTTGATTTGCTGGTATTCACGAAGCGCCTGTCATGGTGGGAACTGATTTACGGTTTGCGCAGGCTGGTTGCATGGAGAATCCATGCCCTGTCCGGCTCAACGGGATGGAAGTCATTCTCCGGAGGATTGCTTCGGTTTGTCAAGTAACGTCATTTGTTACCCGAGCTCGGCAAGCACACGCGCCACGATACGGTCCTTTGACAGCCCGTAACGGTCGTGCAGCGTGGGCAGGGCGCCGGCGTCGAGAAACCGGTCGGGAAGGCCGATTGGCACGAGTCTTCGCGTGACGCCCCGGCTCGCCATGGCACTGGCCACGCTTTCGAAAAGCCCGCCAATGATCGAGTGGTTCTCCAGCGTGACCGCCAGCCGCGGGGTGTCGATCGCGTTGATGATGGTACCGGCATCCAGTGGCTTGATGGTGGGCGAATGGAGAACGGCCGCGTCCACCTTGTGATCCGCAAGCGCCTCTGCCGCCTGCAGGGCGCGCATGGTCATCAGCCCGCTGGAGATGAGCACGACGTCGGTGCCGTCGCGCAGAAGCCTGGCCTTGCCGAGTTCGAACGTGTAGTCGTACTCGTCGAGAACCGTCGGAACCTTGCCGCGAAGCAGCCGCAGGTAGGTGGGTCCGTCGCTGGCGGCGAGCTGGGGCACGGCCTGTTGAATATCCACCGAATCGCAGGGATCGACAATGGTCAGGTTGGGCATGCCGCGGAAGATCGCGATGTCTTCCGTCGCCTGGTGGCTCGGCCCGTACCCCGTCGTCAGACCGGGCAGGCCGCCGACGATATTGACGTTGAGATTCGGCTCCGCAATGTCGAGGCAGATGAAGTCGTAGGCACGTCGCGAGGCGAACACCGAATAGGTGGATGCAAAGGGCACCAGCCCGGTCTCGGCGAAACCGGCGGCGGCGCCGAACAGAAGCTGTTCGCTCATCCCCATCTGGAAGAAACGGTCGGGATATGCCTTTGCAAACACGTGCATGTCGGTGTATTTGCCGAGATCGGCAGTCAGACCGACGATTTTTGCGTTTTCAGCGGCTGCGGCGACGAGGGCGGTGCCAAACGGCGCTGAGGCGACCTTCTGCCCGGGGTCGACAAACGAGGCGATCATCGCCGATGTCTTGAGTTTCGGGCGGGAGTTTGCGTGGCTCATTGCACCGCCTCCTGCTCGTGCCCCTCGATCAGTTGATCGTGGCACAGTTGCCATTCGTGCTCGTCGATCCGCATGAAGTGCGCTTTCTCGCGCTGCTCAAGCAGCGGAACCCCCTTGCCGATGCGGGTATTGCACAGGATCACGGCGGGCTGCCCGGTGGCGCCGGCCCGTTCGCTGACGCAATCAAACGCATCGATCAATGCCTCCGGATCGTTGCCGTCAACGCGCTGGGTGTACCAGCCGAATGCAGCCCATTTGTCCTGTACCGGCTCGATATCGAGCACCGATGCGGTCCTGCCGTCTGCCTGGAGTGCGTTGATATCGACCATCGCCACCAGGTTTCCGAGCTTGTGGTGGCTGGCACCCATGGCCGCCTCCCATGTGGAGCCTTCGTTGAGCTCTCCGTCCGAGAGGAAGTTGAACACCCGTGCGGGCGAACCCTGATGGCGCAGCCCCAGCGCCATGCCCACGGCTACAGTGAGTCCATGACCCAGCGACCCGCCGGAGATTTCCATGCCGGGCGTGTATGACGCCATGCCCGACATGGGTAGCCGCGAGTCGTCGGACCCGTATGTCTCCAGCTCGCTTTCGGGTATGAACCCGACTTCCGCGAGCGCCGCATACAGGCCGATGGCGTAATGCCCGGTCGAAAGCAGGAAGCGGTCGCGGTCGAACCATGCCGGATCGTCGGGTCGCAGGCGCATCTGATCCACGTACGCGACGGCGAGCATGTCTGAAACGCCCAGGGCCTGGCCCACATAGCCCTGCCCCTGGGTCTCGCCCATGTCGAGGATGCGATGGCGCATTCGGTAAGCGGCGTCCGTGACCGCCTGGATCCGCCGAGTTTTGTCAGGCGTCTTGGTCGGACTGGCCATGTGGATTCCTCGCTGTTACGAGTGACACACCCTAATCGTAGGTCTCGATGACGCGGCTGTCGTCCCGCTTTCCCAGGCCCATCTCGGCCGCGCGCGCGTATCGGTCGCGGGCGATCTGAAGAAGCGGAACCGCCGCGCCCTGCGATTCGGCGGCACGCGCCACGAGCTGGCTGTCCTTGACGAAGATGTTGATGGCGCTGGTCACCTCCACGTCACTGCCCTGAAGCATCCGTGGCCCACGGTCGGACAGCATCCACGAACCGGCGGCGCCCGCACCAACCAGGTCGAGCACGTCCGCTTGGTCGAGGCCGAGGGAGGCAGCGAGGCTGAGTGCTTCCGCCGCCGCGACGATGTGAATCGAACACAGGTGCTGATTCACGACCTTGACCGCCTGGCCGTCACCGACATGCGTCCCGACACGGCGGGCGGTCCCGAAGTGGCTCAAGGTCGCCATGGCGTCGTCAAGATCAGCCGTCTCGCCGGATGCGAAAATGACCAGTTCAGCCGTTTTGGCGCGCGCTACGCCTCCCGTGACCGGCGCATCGACGATCCGCGCGCCGCGGTCGGCCAGGATGGCTGCCTGCTCTTTCAGCGCGTCAGGGCCGACCGTGGACATCACGATCCAGAGCTGGCCGCGCACGTTGTCGCCCGCTTCGGCGACAAGCGTCGCGAGGTGCTCCGGTGTGGCCACCATGGCGATTACCACACCGGATCGGGGCGCCTTGCGGATCGATTCGAAGGTGCGAAACCCGGAGGCTTCAGCGCGCCGCCGGGCATCTTCCACCGGATCGACGCCAACGACGTCGAGCCCGTTTGCCATGAGTTGTTTCGCCATCGGCAGACCGATGGCACCGAGCCCGGCAAATACCACGGCAGTCATGGGCAGCCCTCGTGTTCAGCAGACATGGGTGCGGGTAACAGCAGGTGTGCGACAAGGGTTTGGTGGCGCATCGGCATTCGATGGCTTCGGGTAGCGTCACCCATGGATCAGCATGCCTCCGTTGACGTCGATCACCGCTCCGGTGATGTACGCGGAGAGGTCGGAAGCCAGAAACACGTAGGCACCCGCCACATCGGCGGCATCACCCAGGCGGTTGAGAGGAATGCCCTTGAGTATCTCCGATCGCATCGCCTCGGTCAGCTTGTCGCCGGTGATATCGGTTTGAATCAATCCGGGCGCAATGCAGTTGACCCGAATGCCGTCGGGCCCGAGTTCGCGCGCCATGGCCTTCGCGAGGCCGAGCACTCCCGCCTTCGCCGCCGAGTAATGCGGCCCGCCGAAAATCCCGCCCCCGCGCTGCGCCGATACCGAAGACATGCAGATGATCGACCCGGATTGACGCTTCCGCATGTGCGGGATGGCTGCCTGGCTCAGATTGAGCACGCCTGTGAGATTCACGGCCATGATCTTTTCCCAGCCGTCCGGCGTGATATCCAGCAGCTTGACTGGAGCGGTGATCCCGGCGTTGTTGCACAGTGCGTCGATATGGCCGTATCGGTCTACAACTTCGTCCATTGCCTTGCGGCATGCTTCGCGATCCGTGACATCGCAGGCAATACCGAGATGGCCTTGCCCTTCCAGACTGTCCGCCGCCTGTCGGCAGGCATTCGCGTCCAGATCGAGAATCGCGACTCTGGCCCCGAAGCCGGCCATGAGGCGGGCGGTACCGAGACCGATACCGCGTTTACTCGCTGCTCCGGAAATTGCAACAATCTTGTTTGCCAGGATCACTCTGTTCTCCGGATTTCTTCCGATCAGTATCGGTCCAGCAAGCCCATAAAGGCAAATCCGTCACCCGGGATGAACGCACTCACAGATCCTGGAGGAAACCGGGAGATGATCTGGTATTTCGAGTTCATGACGGGAGCCGGGCGCCGCGAGATTGACTTACCATTTCTTGTGTGCTTGTATCAGCTTCTGCGGCCGTGCAGAGGAGAGGGCCAGAATGCCCGCGGTAGGCGAGAAGCAGCCGACGATCGATCTGGGCGGTAGTCGGACTTCAATTTACCAACCCGAGCAAGACGGGTTGATTTTTCCTTCCATCCCTGAATTCGCCACTCGTGCGGAAGAGCGCCGCTACCTCAAGGAGCGGCTGGTCGGGGCTTGCAGAGCCTTTGCGCTGCAGGGTTTCGACTACGGGTTTGCAGGTCACCTGACCATTCGCGACCCCGAGGATCCGGGTTTGTACTGGACCAACCCGATGGCCGTGCATTTCTCCCAGGTCAAGGTATCCAACCTTATCCTGGCGGATCATCGCGGCAGAGTCGTGGAAGGGCGCCACGCAATCAACCGGGCAGGTTTCGTGCTTCATGCGGCCGTGCACGAGGCACACCCGGATATCGTCGCCATGTGCCATGCACACACCGTGTACGGCACTGCGTTTGCCGCGCTGGGCAAGGAACTCGATCCCATCAGCCAGGACGCCGCGGCTTTCTATGGCGACCATGTCGTGATTCGCGATGAAGCCGGCCAGGTGGCGGTCGAGGTCAAGGCTGGCGAGAATGTCGCCGCGGCGTTCAGTGGCGTCAAGGCGGCGATTCACCAGAACCATGGGTTGCTGACCGTAAGCCGCCACAGCATAGAGGCGGCCGCGTTCTGGTTCATCGCGCTTGAACGTTGCTGTCGACAGCAGCTCACGGTGGCGGCGGCTGGTATTGCGCCGCAGATGGTCTCTCCCGAGCGTGCTCGTTATAGCCGGGAACACGTGGGCAGCGAATACATTGGGTGGTTGCATTTTCAACCCATTTGGGGCTATCTGGTCGAGAACCAGCCCGACATGTTCGGGTGACAGCGCGGTCTGCGCGGGTGCGGGTGGAGTTGTGGCTGATTCGGGCCAGCTCTGCGGCGGCAGAACATGATAATCAAGCCCGGTTTCATGAGAGCGCATGTGATTCGTTCATGTGCTCTCAGGTTCATTTGAGAGTGTAGAGTTGGCGCTGATGAGTCCCGGGCCGGGGCTCAGGATCGGCGGTGTCCTACCTGACGGGGCAACACGGCGGGTCGGAATTCTTTAAATTCCTGAACAGTTTTAGCGACAGGCGATGAACGCTGAAGAGAATACAGCATGGCGTCAATAGAAATTCGTGGGGTGCGCAAACGTTTTGGTGGTGTCGAGGCCATCCGTGGAGTGGATATTGATATCAAGGACGGTGAATTCACGGTACTGGTCGGCCCTTCGGGCTGTGGAAAATCGACCTTGCTACGGATGCTCGCGGGGCTTGAAGAAATCTCCGGCGGCGAAATAGTGATCAATGGCAAGGTGGTAAATCACCTGCAGCCGAAAGAGCGCGATATCGCCATGGTGTTCCAGAGCTACGCGCTGTATCCACACATGACCGTGTACGACAACATGGCGTTTGCGCTGATGCTGGCAAAGCATGACAAGGCGGAAATCAGGGACAAGGTCAACAAAGCCGCGGAGATCCTGGGACTGGACAAATTGTTGCAACGCTATCCGCGCCAGTTGTCGGGTGGACAACGGCAGCGTGTTGCGATGGGGCGGGCGATAGTGCGCGACCCCCAGGCATTTCTGTTTGATGAACCGTTATCCAACCTGGATGCAAAGTTGCGTGTGCAGATGCGCACGGAAATCCGCGCCCTGCATCAGCGCCTGCGTACCACATCGGTGTATGTCACCCATGATCAGATCGAGGCCATGACCATGGGTGACGAGATTGTGGTCATGCACGACGGTGTGGTCGAGCAGCATGGCGATCCGATCGATTTATACGATAATCCGTGGAATCTTTTCGTGGCCGGTTTCATAGGCTCCCCATCGATGAATTTTCTCCCGGGCGTGGTGCGCCAGCAGGATGCCGGTTTGGTGATTGAGCTTGGGGATGGTACGCGCCTGCCCGTGCCGGAGCGAAGCAGGGGGATGGTGGAAGGTCAGCGCATCATCTACGGAGTGCGCCCGGAGCATCTGACTATCGGAACCGAAGGTGAAGGTATCAGGACAACCGTCGACGTGGTCGAGCCGACCGGCGTCGATACGGAAATTCATGCCCGGTTCGGACAGGAGCGAATGATAGCGACGTTTCGCGAGCGGTACAGATTTGCGGCAGGAGACACGGTATTTCTCAACCCTGATCGAGAGCGCGCGCATTTGTTCGATATCGAGACCGAAAGGGCGCTTGTGTGACCTGCCTGATACTCGATTCCAGGCCAGGGCAGTGTTGTGCCAACACGTGATAACGGAGGAGTAGAAAGATGAAAGAACAAACCAGACGTGAATTCCTGAAGTCGGCCGGGGTCGTTACTGCCGCCTCCATGCTGGGGGTTGGCAGTGGCGTGCGTGCGGCGACTTCCAGTGGAGTGAATTTCGTCAACAAACCCGAGTCAGGGGCGTCGCTGGAAGTGCTGAGATGGACGCGGTTCGTGCAGGGTGAAGAAGATCAGTGGATGGCAAATACGGCAAAGTTCACTGAACAGACCGGTATCAAGGTGACCACCAACCGGGCGGCGTTCGAGGATATACGGCCCAAGGCGGCGGTTTCGGCACGGGCCAACTCGGGTCCGGATATTATTTTAGGCTGGTTCGACGACCCGCACAAATTTGTTGGCAAGCTTGTCGATGTTTCCGATGTGGCCAATCACCTGGGCAAGACATACGGCGGGTGGTTCGATGTCTGCAAGGATTACGGCATGAGCGATGGGCAGTGGATTGCGTTGCCCATCGCTAATGTGGGGAACAACATACTGTATCTCAAGAGCAAGGTGCAGGCTGCCGGAATGGATCCGGATGACTTCCCGACGGATTTCCCCGGGTTTCTCAAGCTTTGCCAGGCGATGCACGCGAATGGCACGCCGCCGGGCTTTGCCCTCGGCCACTCGGTTCTGGACGCCGACGACTGGACATTCTGGATACTGTGGGGGCATGGCGGCAAGGTAGCCGACAAGGAAGGCAATGTGGTCCTGGATTCGCCGGAAACGGTGGCGGCACTGGAGTATGCCAGGGAACTGTACAAGACTTTCGTTCCCGGTACGTTGTCATGGCTGGATCCCTCCAACAATGATGCGTTCTTCAACGGTCAGATCGCGCTGACCGCCAACGGTATCTCGATCTACTATTCCGCGCTGAATTCGGATGACCCGAAAAAGCACGCAATGTCCAAGGATATCAAGACGGCATCTCTTCCGGTGGGCCCGGTGGGCCGGCCGACCGAGCTGCACGGCTTTACGCAGATGATGCTGTTCAAGTACTCGAAGTATCCAAATGCGGCCAAGGCCTTCATGCAGTTCATGATGGAAGCGGACCAGTACAACCCGTGGCTGGAGAAGTCCCTCGGTTATGTCAGTCATACGCTGAAGGCTTATGACAAGAACCCGATCTGGACGTCCGATCCCAACATCACGCCCTATCGGGATGTGACCAGCCGGTCTCTCACGGACGGGTATGCGGGCCCGCTGGGCAACGCTTCAGCCTCGGCAATGGCGCAGTACATCATCGTCGACATGTTCGCGCATGCGGCGAGCGGTGATCAGTCGCCCAAGGAGGCTGCATCCAGAGCGGCCGATCGGGCCAAGCGTCTGTACAACGCGTAGGATGGTGAATACGCGCATTTTGCTGCGCGGCGGGAGCAACGCCGGGGCCATCATCAGCCCCGGCGTTGCTGACGAAGGAGAGTCCGGAGTCAGTGATGCTGTCGCATCTTTTCGGTAACAAGAATTTTCTGGGATTTCTTTTTCTGCTTCCGGCGGCGGTTTTGCTGGCGCTCTTTTTGGCGTATCCGCTGGGATTGGGCATCTGGCTCGGCTTTACCGATACCACGCTGGCGATGCCGGGTCGCTGGGTGGGTTTTGAGAATTACATTCGCCTGCTACGCGACCCGATTGCCCGGTTGGCGATATTCAATACGGTTTTCTATACCGGCGTAGCCAGCATTATCAAGTTCGCCCTGGGTCTGTGGTTGGCGCTGTTGCTGAATCAGAAAATCCCGTTCAAAAACTTTTTCCGCTCCGCGATACTCATACCCTGGATCGTGCCGACCGCTCTGTCGGCCCTGGCGTTTTTTCTGATATACAGCCCGCAGTTATCGATTATCAGCTGGGCATTGATGAAGCTGGGCCTGATCGATCATTATATCGACTTCCTGGGCAAACCCTGGAATGCGCGCCTTTCGGTTATCGCAATGAATATCTGGCGCGGCATACCTTTCGTGGCGATCATGATGCTGGCAGGGTTGCAAACCATTTCGCCGACCCTGTACGACGCTGCGAAGGTGGATGGCGCAACAGCGTGGCAGCGCTTTCGGCGCATTACCTTTCCACTGCTGTTGCCGATCATTGCCGTGGCCATGACATTCTCGGTCATTGAGACATTTATAGATTTCCAGCTGGTTTATGTTCTGACGCATGGCGGTCCGCTGAATGCCACGCATTTGATGACAACCCTTTCCTTTGACCGTGCGATCGTAGGCGGGGCTCTGGGACAGGGGGCTGCGCTCGCCTTGATGATAATACCGTTCCTTCTGGCGATTATCCTGTTTTCCTATTTCAGCTTGCAGAATCGGCCCTGGCAGCGAGGTTTCAAAGAGTGAGCACTGCGCGCGGAGTTGGTGAGCCCAGGGAGGCCGTCGAGGACAAGCGTATTCTGGGCGGCGGTTATCTACGCTCGCTGTCGCGGCGCTGGGTAACCATATATATCCCGCTGGGGATTATCCTGTTTATATTGTTCTTTCCATTCTATTGGATGGTTATTACGTCATTCAAGAAGCATCCCACCAAAAACGTTGGAAATCCGTTTTTAATTAACGAACCCACCTTGCAACACTACAAGGACTTGATCTTCAACACACCGTTTCCGCAGTGGATGCTCAATACGCTGATCATAGCGATTGCGGCAACGGTCATATCGCTATTTGCCAGTACCCTGGCCGCCTATGCGGTTGAGCGTTTGCGTTTCCGGGGAGCCAAGCAGCTCGGCGCCAGTGTCTTCTTTGCGTACCTGGTTCCGCCGGCACTTCTGTTTATTCCTCTTGCGACGGTGGCTTTTCAATATGGGTTGTTCAATACGAGATGGATTCTCATTCTCGTCTATCCAACCTTTCTGGTGCCGTTCTGCACGTGGCTGCTGATGGGCTTTTTCCGCTCGATTCCTTACGAGATCGAGGAGTGCGCCCTGGTGGACGGGGCCAACCGCTGGCAGATCATGACCAAGCTTATTCTGCCGCTGGCGGTTCCGGGCCTGATTTCTGCGGGTATTTTTGCATTTACGTTGTGCTGGAATGAGTACCTCTATGCGTTGACGCTGATTTCTTCGACCAGCCAGAAGACAGTGGCGGTTGGTGTAGTCACCGGGATTATCGAGGGTGACGTCTACCACTGGGGTGAACTGATGGCTGGTGCTGTACTGGGTTCGGTGCCGGTCGCAATTCTGTATTCATTCTTCGTCGATTATTACGTATCGGGCATGACGGGCGCGGTCAAGGAATAGTTGGCGGTACGGTACAGATCCACCTCCTGCATTGCAGGAGGTGGATCTGTATGCGCGCAGGGCCCAATACCGGATATCCCGAACGATCGTTCTTGTTGTCGGTTTTTATTCCGATCATTTGGCATTGCTTTCCGGAGCGGTTCTGAATTGGATTCAGGAGGCGGCGCCGGATATGCGTGCATGTCATGGAACAGGGTACGGAAATATCACGATATATCTGTTAAAGAGAAGTTGACGAGGTGGCTGAAATGACGGGCAAAGTCGCATTGGTAACGGGCGCCGGAAGTGGTATCGGCCGCGAGTCTGCAATTGCGCTCAGTGAGGCCGGCTATTCGGTCGTGCTTGCCGGGCTCCGCAAGAGCAGTCTTGACGAGGTCGCATCCGAGGCCAGTTCCCGGACCCTTGTCGTGCCGACGGACGTGCGGGATCCCAGGGCGGTGCAGGCGCTGTTCGCGCAGGTCAGGGACGTATTCGGCCGTCTTGATGTGCTGTTCAACAACGCCGGCATCAATGCGCCTTCCGTACCGCTGGAAGACCTCCCTGTTGAAGAATGGCAGGCGGTTGTGGATACCAACCTGACTGGCACGTTCCTGTGTACGAGGGAAGCGTTCAAGCTTATGAAGAGCCAGGATCCTCACGGTGGCCGAATCATCAATAACGGATCGATCTCGGCGCACTCGCCACGACCGGACTCCGCACCCTACACGGCCACCAAACACGGCGTTACCGGGCTGACGAAACAGACCTCTCTCGACGGTCGCAAGTATGACATCGCCTGCGGTCAGATCGACATCGGCAACGCCGAGACGAAACTGATGGCGGAGCTGAGCAGCGGAGTCCCTCAGGCCAATGGCTCGATCGCGGTGGAGCCGAGCATGAGCCTGGATACCGTGGCTCGTGCCGTTGTGTTCATGGCGGGTCTGGGACTCGATGAGAACGTGCAGTTCCTGACGATCATGGCGACGAAAATGCCGTATCTCGCCCGGGGCTGAGTGCGTGAGAGTTACGCCCACTGCGGGCGTCCCGGTGGGGGTGGCGTGTCAGCGGCGCGCGGTTTGTTCGCGCCGCCAGACACGGCGCGATACCATTCGCTGGCGGCATGCGACCATCGCCCCGAGAGGCGGAGCGGGGCCCCGCGGCGCAGCCGTGGGGTGCGACCCTCGGTGGGGCGACCCGGCCGAGTACCCGCCCCGGGGCTCCATCCGCCCACCGGCGGTCGCATCCCGGCTGCGCCGGGAGGCCCTGCCCCGCGCCGCGGACGGATAGGGCCATCGGCGCGGTGTCGTATGAAACGTCAACAGGCCCAGGCTCCTGGTATTTCGTCGTCGGCGGTGCGCGTCAGACAGGCGTTCCTGAACGGCACCATGTTATTTCATCCGCTCATCCGTGTCGGGATGAATAGCGGGTCCATCGTTGAATGAGGAGGCAAAAGCTATGGCAAAGGTAGGATTCATTGGTCTGGGTATCATGGGAGCACCCATGGCGCAGAACCTGTTGAAAGGCGGGCACACGCTGCTCGTCTACAGCCATAACTCCCGTTCGGGGGAACTGGTCGAAAGCGGTGCGACGGCGTTCGATTCGTGCCAGGAAGTTGCGCAAAATTCCGACATCGTCATCTTGATGGTCCCGGACACACCACAGGTCGAGGAAGTGCTGTTTGGTGAAAAAGGCGTGGCAAGTGGCCTGAACGGGAGCCAGGTCGTTGTTGACATGAGCTCGATTTCGCCCATCGCGACCAAGGAGTTCGCCAGGAAAATCAATGAACTCGGTTGCCAGTATCTGGATGCGCCGGTTTCCGGCGGTGAAGTCGGCGCGAAGGCGGGGTCGCTGACCATTATGGTCGGCGGGCCGGATGAGGCCTTTCAGAAGGTCAAGCCGCTGTTCGAACTGATGGGCAAGAACATCACGCTGATTGGCGGCAACGGCGATGGGCAGACGACCAAGGTAGCAAACCAGATCATCGTCGCGCTGAATATTCAGGCCGTATCCGAAGCACTGCTGTTCGCCTCGAAGGCGGGCGCCGATCCGGCCAAGGTACGTCAGGCTCTGATGGGAGGTTTCGCATCATCGCGCATTCTTGAAGTGCATGGCGAGCGCATGATCAAGCGTACCTTCCAGCCGGGCTTTCGCATCGAGTTGCACCAGAAGGATCTGAACCTCGCGCTGACGGGCGCAAAGGCGCTGGGAGTCTCGCTGCCCAACACCGCGTGCGCTCAAGAGCTCATGAATGCTTGCGCCGGCAATGGCATGGACAAGCTCGATCATTCAGCCCTTTGCCGTATCGTCGAAATGTTGGCGGGGCATGAGATTGCCAGCGCTTGAACAGGTAATTTCGTGTGGGGAAACCTGTGGGGAAGGCCAGATTACGGCCCTCCCCGCTTCCTTCCAATTCAATTATTTACAACGTTTTCAGGGAGTTGGTGCGCCCGGCGGGATTCGAACCCACGACCTCTGGCTTCGGAGGCCAGCGCTCTATCCAGCTGAGCTACGGGCGCATGTGGCGGGAGTCGGAACGCGTAGGATAAGCGATTCCGCGTACGCCCGTCCATGCCGAAGATGGCGCTGGCCAGCGCCAGGGGTGGGCGGATCGTTGAAGATCTTGCACGCGGGCGCGGCTGTCGCCAGAATGGCGCCATGTTTTTTCGCTCCTCGACTTGTCCGGCGGCTCTCGTGCTGCTGGCGGCGCTGGCCATCGTGTGCCTGCCGGCGGGTGCCGCACAGCAGGCCGAGTTGCCGGCGCTTGCCGGGCTCACCAATCATCATGCGCTGGTCAGCGCGCTGGTGGTCGACATCTCTCGTCAGCAGGTGCTGGCGTCGCTGCACCCGGAGCGTCGCCTGACGCCGGCTTCGGTGACCAAGCTGTACACGGTCGCGGCCGCGTTGCAGCAATGGGGACCGGACTACCGCTTTACCACCCGGTTGCTCAGCGGTGCGCCCGTCGTCGATGGCACGCTGCGCGGCGACCTGATATTTGCCGGTGCCGGCGACCCGGCGCTGGGCGTGGATCAGCTGTGGCTGCTGGCGATGCGTCTGCGCCAGGGCGGCGTGCGGCGGGTGAGCGGCGACCTGGTGATCAACGACAGCCTTTTTGGTCCGGTGCCCTGCATCATTGCCGATCGCTGCGAGGCCAGGGGCGGCAGCAACCATGCCTACGACGCGCCCTTGTCCGCGGCGGGGGTCGGCTTCAGCACCGTGGAGCTGAGCATCATCCCGGCGCCGGAATCGGGCAGGCCAGCGCGCGTGGTGCTGTTGCCGCCGGATCTGGCCGGGTTCGAGATAAGCGGCAGCATCGCCACCGTGGCATCAGGTACCCGGCCGCATTACGCGGCATGGCGCTCCACGCGTGACGGGGTGGATGTGATGCACGTACGCGGCCGCGTGCCGGCCGGCGGCGGCCCCTACCACATCTACCGCTCCGTCTCCGATCCGGCCCGTTTCGCCGGCCGCGAACTCAGTGCCATTCTTCGCGCCAGCGGCATTGCTCTGGGGGGCGACGTGGTCGTGAGTAATGCGCCCGTCGACGAGGGTTACCGGACCCTGGCACGGGTGCAAAGCCCGGCCCTGGCGCGCCAGATGCGCGGCATGATGACTTACAGCAACAACTACACGGCGGACACGCTGGCACTCGATCTGCTGGCGTACCAACCGGAGCATACGGGGCCGGTGAGGTTGCCGGATGCCGCGGCCATTCTGGAAAAGCTGGCGCAACGCGCCAATCGTGCCGTCTGGCTGGACGAAACCGCGCCCGAGGACGGCGGACCCAATATCGACAGCGGCAGCGGCCTGAGTGTCAGCAACAAACTCTCGGCGCGCGACGTGGTGTCACTGCTCGTCTACATGTACGACCAGCCCGATCTGTTTCCGGCATTTCTGGGTACGCTGCCGGTGCCGCTGCACACGCCGTCGCACATGCTCAAGAACGGCAACGGCGATTGGCTGACCCGTCTGGCCGCCAAGACCGGCTCACTGTCCGAGCCCGTTTCGGTGCTCGGTCTCGCCGGCTACCTGCGTCTCGCCGATGGCGGCTGGGGCGCTTTCGCGATTGTCATCAATGGCACGTCGCACCGTCCGCGCATCCCGTTCGGCAAGTCCATGGGCGCGATAAGGCACGACCTGGAGGGGCTGCTGGCACGCTACTAGAATGCTCGCGCGTTCCCATGGGCCGGGTCCAGGCGTACCCGCAACAATTGGTCGCAGGCGACTCTCTGTCGAACGGTCGGCGATTTCTGTATACTTGCGCGGGCATCTTCGTAGATGCAGCTGTGTACGTGCGTTTCACATAATCGACATATCCGACATATCCTGCATTCACAGACGGGAGGTTGCTGCCAATGGCGACCGATGATGAAGACAAGGCGTTCTTTAAGTCCTTCGGAGCCGTGATGGGCGTAGTGACGTTGATCGCCATTAGCGTCTTGATCATTGCGCTCGTCATAGGTGCATCCCAGGTGCCGGATCACCCCACGGATGCCCAGGTTGCACGGATCCAGCAGCGTACCCAGCCACTGGGCGCGGAGAACACCTCCGCCGAGGCCGCTCAGCAGTCGGTGAAGCAGGTGTCAGCGAGCAGCAGCGGTGGCGAGAGCAAGGCGCTGTCGGCCAAGGAAGTCTACGAGCAGACCTGCGCGGCCTGCCACGGCAGCGGCGTCATGGGTGCTCCCAAAATGGGCGATGCCGAGAGCTGGAAGCCACACGCCCAGAAGGGCCTCGCGACCTTGCACAAGCACGCGATCGAGGGTTTCAAGGCGATGCCCCCGAAGGGCGGCAATTCCAGCCTGAGCGACGACGAAGTGGACAGCGCGGTTAATTACATGCTCGAGCACTCCGACTCCCTCGATCTCGCCAAGTCCAGCGGCAGCTGAGGAGCTCCGGCTTTACAGCACGAAGTTCGCCCGCTTATGCTGAGCCCATGGAGAAGGCGGGCGCCCGGGAACGGTTCGAGCAACCGATAAAATCCCGGAATCACAGGCGATGATTACCTTCAGGGCGGTCAGCAAGCGCTTCGCCGATGGAACGCTGGCCGTCGATCACCTTGACCTCGAAGTAAAGGCCGGCGAACTGACCGTTCTGGTCGGCCCTTCCGGCTGCGGCAAGACCACCACCCTGCGCATGATCAACCGGCTGGAAGATCTCAGCGAGGGCTGCATAGAAGTCGGCGGCACCGACATCATGCGGATGGACCGCATCGAACTGCGCCGTGGCATCGGCTACGTGATGCAGCATTCCGGCCTGTTCCCCCATCGCACCATCTTCGACAATATCGCCACCGTGCCTAACCTGCTCGGCTGGGATCGAGCGCGTACCCGGCAGCGGGTGCGCGAACTCATCGAACTCGCCGGCCTGCGCGAAGAGGTGCAGGGGCGGTATCCGCATCAGCTTTCCGGCGGGCAGCAGCAGCGGGTTGGCGTGGCCCGTGCGCTGGCCGCCGATCCGCCCATCATGCTGATGGATGAGCCGTTCGCGGCGGTGGACCCGATCGTGCGCACGCGCCTGCAGGACGAGTTGCTGCGCCTGCAGGGGCAGGTGCGGAAAACCATCGTGTTCGTGACCCATGACATCGACGAGGCGATCAAGCTCGGCGACCGTATTGCCATTTTCGAGCAGGGTGGCCGCCTCGCGCAGTATGCGCCGCCGACGGACCTGCTGGCCTCGCCCGCGAGTGATTTCGTGGTCAGCTTTCTGGGGCCCGAGCGCGAACTCAAGCGCCTGGCGCTGATTCCGGTTTCCAGCATCGAGGCCGATCCGGGGCCGCTGGTGGCTCTCGAAGCCCCAGCCGCCGCTGCGCGGGAAGCGGCCCAGCGCTATGGTGCGGACTGGATCGTGATCGTGGACGGCCAGCGTCGCCTGCAGGGCTGGATGCGCGTGACCGATCTCGACGGCGTGGAAAGGATCTCCGATCGCGAGGTTCGCGCCTTCAAGCTGCTGGTGTCCGCATCGGACTCGTTGCGTGCGGCACTCAATGCCATGGTGACTTCCGACATCGGCATCGCCGCGCGGGTCGGCCCGGACGGCAGCTACGAAGGTCTGCTGACTCAGGAAAGCCTGAGCAGGCAGTTGTCCTGATGCTGTTTCGCTGGTCCTGGGTGTCAGCCCACACCGGCGAAATCATCGCACGGCTATGGCAGCATGTGGAGCTGACCGGCCTGGCGCTGCTGTTCGGGTTCGCCATCGCGTTTCCGCTGGCGCTGGCGGCCATGCGCTGGCCGCGGCTGTACGGCCCGTCGCTGGCCGTAACCGGCGTGCTGTTCACGATCCCGTCGCTGGCGTTGTTCATTCTGCTGATTCCCTTTACCGGCCTGTCCATTGCCACCTCCCTGATCGGACTCACGATTTACACCTTGCTGATTTTGTTCCGCAACATCGTCGAGGGGCTGCGCGGTGTACCCCGCGACGTGCGCGAGGCGGCCCGCGCCATGGGCTATTCCCGCGCCTGGCAACTGCTTACCGTGGAGTTACCGATTGCGCTGCCGGTAATCGTCGCCGGTATCCGCATTGCTGCGATTACCACCATTGGCCTGGTCACTGTCACTGCGCTGATCGGTCAGGGCGGTCTCGGGCAACTGTTCATATCCGGTTTCACTTTGCACTTCACCACGCCGTTGATCGTGGGATTCGTGCTTTCGGTGCTGCTCGCGGTGGCCGCCGACCTGAGCCTGGTGGGCGTGCTCTGGTTGCTGACGCCGTGGCGACGGGGGCGTGCCTGATGGAGCTCACCGGACGGGATCTGACGCTCGCCGATGTGGTGGCGGCCGCGCGAGGCGAAGTCCGTGCCCGCCTCGGCGATGGCGCGTACGAGCGCATCGCGGCCGGACGCGCGGTGGTGGACGGGATCGTGCAACGTGGCGAGGCGGCCTACGGCATTACCACGGGCGTCGGCTCGCAAAAGGATTTCATGATCGGTGACGACGAAGCCGCCGCCTACAGTTCGCGCCTGGTGCGCGCTCACGCCAGCCGGGGCACGGGCCCTGTGCTGCCGGCGGCGGTTCTCCGGGCTGCGGTGGTCATTCAGCTGAACCTGTTCGCCACCGGTGCCACCGGCGTGCGCCCGGAGGTGGCCACGGCGCTGCAGGCATGGTTGCAGCGCGATCAGTGGCCGGACGTGCGCGATGGGCAGTCGGTGGGTGCTTCCGATCTGATGGCGCTGGGCCAGCTCGGCGACGCGTTTCTCGACTGGAGCGGCATCGCGCTCGCACCCAAGGAGGGGCTGACCCTGCTCAACAGCAATTGCCTCACACTGGCGCGGGGTGCGCTGGCGCTGTCGGAGCTGGAGCGGTTGCTGCACGCGCTCGATGTGGTGGCGGCGCTCACGCTGGAAGGGTTCCGCGGCAATCCAGGCGCGTGGAGCGAGCGCAGCGACCGCCTGCACGGTCAGGCGGGGCAGCGGATGGCCGGGCAGCGCCTGCGGCGCCTGCTGGACGGGAGCGAGCTATGGAAACCGGGATCGGCGCGTTTTCTGCAGGACCCGCTGAGCCTTCGTTGCGTGCCGCAGGTCCACGGCGCGTGCTACGCCGCGTTGCAATGGGCGCGGGACATCTGGCAGACGGAGCTCAATGCCGCGGTGGACAATCCGGCGGTTGATGTCCAAACGGAAGAAGTCTTTTCCCACGGCAACATGGAGACCACGTTGCTGAGCGTATGCCTGGATGCGCTGCGGCTGGCGATGGCGAAGGCGGTCGAGGCCGCCGGGGAGCGGCTGCACAAGACCCAGTGGCCGGCATTTTCCGGCTTGCCGACCGGCCTCGCCGAGGCGGGCGGTGCGATCGGCGGCGTGCAGTTTCTCAGCCTGGGGCACCTGGGCGCAGCCAATGTGGCGGCGTGCAAAATCGCGGCGGCGCCGGCGACGCTGCAGTATAGCGGCCAGATTTGTGATGGCGTCGAAGACATCGGTGGCCTGGCGCCTCTCGCAGTGACCCAGTGTGAGCGCCTTGTCGAGGCTGCGTGGAATGTGGCTGCGGTGGAGGCGGTCGTTGCTGCATGGGCGATTGTCCGGCGCGGTCTGGCGGCACCGGCAATCGGGGCCGGCTTGCGCGAACCCTTCACCGCGATCCGGTCGCTGCTGCCGATCGGACGCGAGGGCGAGCGGATCTTCGATATCGAGCCGGTCATTCGCATCCTGCGCGATATGGAGGCGGCCGCGTGACCGTGTTGCTCGACAATCGCCGCGATGTCGATCTCGAAACGGTGCATCGCGTGGCGTGGCGGGGCGAGGATGTCGCCCTGTCCGAAGGCGCGATACGGCGCATGGCAGAGAGCCGGCGGGCGTTTCTGCGTCTGCTGGATGATTCCGACGTCGTCATCTACGGCGTGACATCCGGCTACGGCGCCCGCGCCAGCTTGCGTTTCGACCGCGAGCAGCGACGCCGGCATGCGGCGCAACCGCCTTATTCGGCGGCGACAACCTTCGGCGAACCCCTCCCCGAGCGGGTCAGTCGCGCGATCGTCCTGGCGCGTCTGGTCAACTATCTCGAAGGTCATGCGGCCGTGAGTCCAGCGCTGGCGCAGGCGGTGGCCGGTCTGCTTTGCGGCGGCGACAAGCTGCCGGCGGTACCGATGGACGGCAACGGCGGCGCCGGTGAAATCCTGGCCTTGAGTCAGCTTTTCGGTCCTCTGGCGGGACGCCTGGAACTGGGCGAGAAAGAGGCGCTGGCGCTGATCAACGGCAGCCCCTGCGCCGCGGCGCTGGTGGCCGACGCAGTGCTGGTCGGGCGCTGCCGTCTGGCGGCGATCGAGGAAATCTTCGCGCTTGCCTTCGACGCCTTCGAGGCGCCCCTGGAGCACGTCGATGCGGCACTGCAAGACCTGTGGGGAGACTCCGATGAGGCTGCCGCCGTCGCCTCCCTGCGCGACCTGCTGCGCGGCGCTGCCGAACCCCGTCGTCCGTATCAGGCACCGGTCAGCTTTCGCATATTGCCGCGCATGCTGGGGCGTTTGCGGCGGGCGTTGCGCCAAGCGGAGCAGGCCGCCACCTGTTCGCTGCAGTCAATTACCGACAATCCGGTTTTTTTGCCACCCGATGCCATTCACCCGCACGGCCGCGTAGTCTCCAACGGCGGCTTCCACAACGCCATGGCATCACCGGCCATGGACGAGCTGGCGGCGGCCTGTGCCGATCTGTGCGTTCTCGCCGAGCGTCATGCCGCCAAGATCCTGTATGGCCCGGTGTCGCGCCTTCCCAATCAGCTTCTTGATGCGCCAGACGACCCGCGTTACATGGGCAGCCTGCCCATGGCCCAGGTCGGATTTGCGGAGGAAGCACGGCGCGCGGCGCAGCGTACCTTTCTGCCGGGGAGCGAAAGCGGTGGCTTCGGCCAGAACGACGTGGCGGCCCCGCATTTCTTTGCCTGGCGCGCCCAGGAACGCGCAGGTGCCATGCTGGAAGCCGCGCTGGCGGCCCTGGCGATGGTGGCGAGCCAGGCGTTCTACGTTACCGGGCGCAAAGTGCCGCCCGCACTCGCCGCCCGCCTGGCCTGGATTCGCGAATCCGCGCCTCTGCTGATCGACGGGATACGGCCGTTGGGCGTCGATGCCTCGCATCTCGCGCAGGGGTTGCGCGCGGAAGTCCTGAGCGCACGATAGTGGAGGAGGGCTTTTGGAAACGCACATTCTGACCGCTTCTGACGTGGCCGCGCTGGCTTTGAGCGACGATGAGATTCTGGCCGCCGTGGAGGCCGGCTTGAAAGCACAGGGGCAGGGACTCACCGTAATCGAGCCGCGCGTGCATCTGGTGCCGGAAAGCTCGGACAAGGGTCATTTCAACGTGCTGCGGGGCTATCTGCGCTCGTCCGACGTGGCCGGGGTGAAAGTCGTCGGCGACTTCTATGGCAATTTTCGTCACGGTCTGCCCTCCGAACTGGCCGTACTCAATCTGCTCGATCCGCACACCGGCGCGCTGCGGGCGCTCATCGACGCCACCGACATCACCGCCATGCGCACCGGTGCCGTCACCGCGCTGGGCGCGAAATACCTGGCGCGGCCGGGCAGCCGCGTGCTGGGCCACATCGGCGCGCGCGGCACCGCCTACTGGAACGTGCGCCTGCTCGACCGTCTGTTCGACTTCGCCGAAATTCGCGTGCATTCGCGCCGCCCGCGCAGCCGCGAGTCGTTTGCCCGGCGTCTCTCGAATGATCTCGGCAAGCCTGTCCGCGTTACCGAGGACTGGCAGTCCTGTGTCGCCGATGCGGATATCGTGGTGGAAGCGTCGCGCCTGACGGCGCCCGAACCCCTGCTCAGGACGGAGTGGATCCGGCGCGGTGCGCTGGTCGTGCCCTACGGCACCATGAGTGCGGTGGAGTTGTCACTGACCGACATCATGGACAAGATCGTGGTTGATGACTGGGGCCAGTGCCAGCCCGGCATGCCCTATGGCGCCCTGCGCCGCCACGTGGACGAAGGACGCCTCACACGCGAAACGCTGCATGCGGAGCTGGGGCAGATCGTTGCCGGCATCCGGCCCGGGCGCGAGCACGCGGACGAGACCATCCTGCTCTGGCACCGGGGGCTGAGCACCAGCGACATCGCACTCGGGCATGCGATGTTGCAAAAAGCCAACAGACTCGGGATCGGCCAGCAGATTGGGTTTCACGCAACCACACAGCAGAGCGGCGGCGGGCAGGATGGGCAGTAGCAGGGCCGGCCGGGCGCACGAGCACAGCACCGCACGCATGTTGTGGCTCGGCACATTGGTGCTGGCTGTCGCTGCGACCGCGACGTCGGCCGCGACCCTGTCGGGCGGTGCCTCGCCGGGCCTGATCGCCCAGATCGTTCACTGGTTTACATCTGCCGCTCAATGGACGGGGAGTGACGGTATTCCCCACCGCACCGGCCAGCATGTGTGGTACGTGCTCGTGTCCACCGTGATCGGCGCGGTCATCGCGCTGCCTGTCGGCATCGGCCTGGGTCACAGCGGTCGCGGCGGCCTGCTGGCAATCAACGTGTCCAACATCGGTCGCGCCATTCCCTCGTTCGGACTCATTATTCTTGTCTTTCTGCTGATTGGCTACGGGTTCATGCCGGTGCTGGTGGCGCTGGTGGCGCTGGCGATACCGCCAATGGTCACCAACAGTTATGTTGGCATGCGCTCGGTGGACCCGGCGGTGCGCCAGGCCGCGACGGCGATGGGCATGACCGGCTGGCAGCAGTTGTGGCGGGTTGAGTTGCCCATCGCGTTGCCGCTGGTGATGGCGGGCGTGCGGACTTCGGCAGTACAGGTGATGTCGACGGCCACGCTGGCCGCTTACGTTGGTCTCGGCGGGCTGGGCCGGTATCTGATCGACGGGCTGGCCCAGCAGGATTTGATTCAGGTCGTTGGGGGCGGCATTCTGGTGGCGCTTCTTGCCATACTGACGGAGGTCGGGCTGGCCTGGGTTCAGAAACACATGGTGTCCAGGGGCCTGGTGAATTAGGCTGTGTTAACAGCGCAATAATACGGGAACCTCCGAACAGCCGGTCGCGCGGCGGTTCTTCACAGGCACTTGTCAATTCTGGAGGGAAAAATCATGCGAAAAATGCACGTACAAATACTGGCGGTGCTGCTGTGTTGCATGGGCTTGCTGGCGGCGTCGGCAAGCAGCGCTGCCGCTGACAACGACAAGCCGGTGGTCGTCGGCTCGACCAATTTCGTCGAGCAGCTGATTCTGGCTCACATTTATGCCGATGTGCTGGAGGCTCGCGGGATCCCGGTCAAGACGCGGCTCAATCTCGGTTCGCGGGAGGTGGTGTTTCCGGCGATGAAGTCCGGCGAGATCGACATCCTGCCGGAATATACCGGCGCGCTCCTGGGTTATCTCACCAACGGCAAATCCACCGCGCACACCCGGCAGCAAGTGCTGAAGGCGCTGCGCAAGGAGTTGCCGGAGGGGATCGTTGCCCTCGAGCCGTCCGGGGCCGAGGACAAGGACGGACTGGTGGTGACCGCGGAAACCGCCAAAAAATACAATCTCAAGAAGGTGTCCGACCTGAAACCCGTGGCACCGAAGCTGATTCTGGGCGGACCGCCGGAGCTCAAGACCCGCGCCATCGGCATTCCCGGCATGGAAAAGGTCTATGGCCTGCACTTCAAGGAATTTCGGGCGCTGGATGCCGGCGGTCCGCTGACGCAGGGTGCGCTGGAAAACGGCGACATCGATGTGGCGCGCATGTTCACCACGCAAGGGATCATCGCGGCGAAGGGCTGGGTGCTGCTCGAGGACGACAAGGAGATGGTGCCGGCGCAGAACCTGATTCCCATCGTACGCAAGGCGGTGCTCACACCGAAGATCAAGTCGGCTCTGGACGCGATATCCAGCAACCTCACCACCGAGGGGCTGCGCAACATGAACAAGCGCGTGAGCGTGGACAAGGACGACCCGTCAACTATCGCCAGCGACTGGGTGAAGGCGCACAAGCTGGGTGGGTCGGAATGACACTCAGGGCAGCCCGGCTGCCGGCATGGACTGCGCTTTAATCGCGGCTGAAGCCGCCCCCACGATGGTTTCGGCATTGCAGCTTTCGTGGGAGCGGCGCAAGCCGCGATTACCAGGCGGATTCAAACGACGCGCTCGGGCGCACGCGGCATCAGTGCGTCCAATGCGCTGGACGGCAAGGTGCCCGCTCCAGCTCCAGGCAACCCGCTCCGGGGCTGCGATGGCGAGTCGCCGGGATGTACCGGCGATTCCTTGGGCCACAGCAGGTAGCGGGCGATGATCTCGGCGTAGCCGCGGAAGCGGTAATCGCCGTTTGCGGCCAGAAGCGCCACGCGCCGCGCACGATAGCGACGCGGCAGGCGGTACCAGGGCAGCCAGGGCTCTTGGTGGTGAAGCGCGTGCAGGTTGTTGTTGAGGTAGAGTAGCGCCAGCGGCCATGCGGTTTCGACGATCACGGTACGTCGCTCCGGCGTCACCGCCGCGCGATGCTCCGCGAACGAGCGCAATAGCGTCAGCGCCGTCCCGGGATAGACGAACAACAACAGATAGTCCCCGAGCGGAATCCGGCACAGCCACACCACCCAGAGCAGGACGAGCGCGCAACCGAGCGCGTGCAGCGCCCACGCTGCCAGCGTCGTGCGCTCACCGCGCAGCAGTTTCGGCAACTGGGTTTTCCAGGTCTGCCAGACCGCGATCAGCGGCCCCAGCAGCAGCCTTCCCGCCACCGTATTGTTGATCCAGAACACGGCCCGCGCGATGCGATTGTAACGGGACCATTGTTCGGCGGTCTTATAATAGGACTCCGGGTCGTCGAGAGGGTCTGTCAGCCGTTGATCGTGGTGATGCGCCACGTGCGTGTCGCGATACAGCCGATAGGGCAGCCACAGCCACAGACTGGGCAACACGATCAACTCGTTGACCCAAGACCAGCGGGTAGGATGTCCATGGACAATTTCGTGCTGCAGCGAGCCGTGCCACGCGACCACCCAGGCCGCCATGGGCAGCATGAACCACCACGGCAGCGCGTGGTAATACCAGGTGAGCAGGCCGAATGTCGCATAGATCGCGGCGGCGACAGCAACCGTCGGCCACTCGATTGCGCGCCGGGTGCGGCCGGCTGGCCGCCGGTGCTTCAGCGGGAGAGATTTTGCATGAACGGCTCTCATCAGTTCATCTATCGGTATTTCAGTCATGAATGTTTACTAATGTAAACATAGTTTGTTACATACAACATTGAGTATATCGGATAAAAGAATTTGTGCAATAGCTCAACCTGGTCGTTTGTAATTCATGTGGGAGGTTTGAGTAAACGGTTGACCATGATCAGCATGCGGAGGAGGACAAGGCACGCCATGATTTTCCGGGTAGACTGTGGATTCAGGTCAGCCAACGGCAACCTGACGAACTTGCAGTAGAAGGACACGCCTATGGATCGCCAGCGCGCCGCCGAGATTTTCCGCACCCGGCTGCTGGAGCTGATCGGCCGCAACCAGGAGTCGCGCTCCGCGTTCGCCGCGCGGGTGGGCATGGATCGCTCGACGCTCTCGCAGTTGCTGGCCGGGGACAACGAGCGCCTGCCGCGCGCGGAGACGGTCATCGCCATCGCCAACGCGGCCCAGGTCAGCTGCGACTGGCTGTTCGGGCTGACTCAGGACGAGCGTATCGGCGCCGAGCTGGTCGCTTCCGGCATGGAGATCGAATCGGACGCCGGCTCGCCGATGGACGAACGCCTGCGGCGCTGGCACATGGATGCGATCGGCTACAAGATTCGCTACGTGCCCACGACCTTGCCGGATCTGCTCAAGACGGAGACGGTCATTCGCTACGAAAGCCCGGCCCCCGTCGACGGCCCGCCCGAAGCGGAAGTCAGCGTCGAGCAGGCATCGGACCGCCTCAGCTACAGTCGCCACCCGGAAACGGAGATGGAGGTCTGCTGTGCGTTCCAGGCCCTGGAGCTGTTCGCCCGCGGCGAGGGAATCTGGCGCGGGCTGGACGGGGGTGCGCGCCGGGCACAGATCGAGCGCATGATCCAGTTGACCGAGGAGCTGTATCCCACTTTCCGCTGGTTGCTGTATGACGGTCTCAAGAACTATTCCGTGCCGGTGACCGTGTTCGGCTCGCAGCGGGCGGTGGTTTATGTCGGCAAGCTGTATTTCGTGTTCAACATGACCGAGCAGATTCGCGTACTGGCCGCGCATTTCGACAGCCTGGTCAAGATCGCGAGCGTGCAGCCGACGGAGACCGCCGATTTCCTGCGGGAGCAGCTCAAATACGCGAAATGATCGGGGCACACGGCGCGGCGAGCCTGCCGATGTACGATCTGCCCGAGTTGCGGCGCGCCTCCGATTGCTGGTGGGCGGGTATTGCGCGCCACTTGCGGGCGCTTGGCATGCCGGGTGTTCCCGCGAGCCTGAGCCGGGTCGATGATGCAGAGGCATTGTGGCGGGATCCCGGCTTGCTGTTCAGCCAGACTTGCGGCTACCCGCTGACTCGTACGTTGGCAAGCACCGTTCAGGTGATCGGCACACCGGTTTACCGCGCGCCTGGATGTGAAGGCTCGCGCTACGCCAGTGCGCTGGTGATCGGTACGCGGAATCCCGCGGCGTCGCTGCAGGAACTGCGCGGTGGCATCTGCGCCATCAACAGCACAGAGTCCCACTCCGGCTGCAATGTCCTGCGCTACATGCTGGCACCGCTGGCCGGAGGCCGGCCCTTTTTCGCCCGCGTCGTCGAAAGCGGCAGCCATCGTGCCAGTCTGCGCCGGGTTGCGGAAGGCGCCGCCGACCTGTGCGCCGTGGATTGCGTCACGCATGCGCTGCTCGCCCGGCATGCCCCGGACGCGCTCGATGGCACGCGCGTGCTGGGCTATTCCCCCACTGCTCCGGGGCTGCCGTATATCACCGGCGCGGGAATGTCTTCGCCCGATCTGGAGCGTCTCCGCCGTGCGCTTCGCCGGGCCGTTGCCGATCCGGCGCTGGCCTCGGCACGCGCGGCGCTGCTGATCGAAGGGATCGAGCATTTGCCCGATTCCGCCTACGGGGAGATCACCCGGATGGAGGCCGCCAGCCGTGCGCTGGGGTACCCGGAACTGGTGTGATTACACGTCTGTGCCGGCCCCTTCGCCCCAGGGAAAGCCGGAGCAAGTTGTGGGAGCGGCGCAAGCCGCGACAGGTGCGCTGGTCGTAGATATGGCTTTATCGCGGCTT
>CAZYIP010000009.1:0-38378 GCA_964646895.1 uncultured Salinisphaerales bacterium
GTCTGTTTTCAGCCGTAACGCGTGCGGCGGGACAGGGCACGGGTCTTGAAAGCCTGGCCTTTGGAGACCCGGGAGCCAATCCTGCCGCCAGCAGTCTCGCTCATGGCCACAGCGCCTGGGGCGACAGCATCGCGATTCCCGACGTGGTAGAGAAATGCGTGCACTTTGTAGCCATGCATGAGCAGCGCAACTCCTTTCCCTGCGATCTCGTACGTGTCGATGATGTCTATCCCGCCAACTGCGAGGAGTATGTGTATCCTGGCGTGCACTCGGACGTGGGCGGCGGGTATGCAGCGGGAGAGCAGGGACGCAGCGCGGACGACGCCCAGAAATTGTCACAATTACCGCTTCTCCATATGCACGCCGTGGCGATTGAGCATGGGGTTCCATTACAAGGAGTCCACGAGATTACGCAGCCGGAATACAAGATGTTCTTTCAGATGGCCCCTATCCTCCACAAACGCTGGAATCACTACATGCAAACCGCCGGCTCCGGCGGTCGGCCACTCGGCCAGATGGTGCTGGCCCACACACGGTTGTGGTACCAGTGGCGGTTTCACCGCATACGCGCCTACCTGCAGGCGATCGAGGGTACGAACTCCGGTGATACGCTGCCCGAAGAGGATGTCATTCGCGCCGCCGAGGCGCGCTTCGATGAGCAACGTGCAAAGGCGCAGCAGCGGCTGGATGAAGCGAAGGCTGCCCGCGATGACGCGCGATCCCGAATGGCGTATGCCTGGGGGGCGCTGGATGAGGCCAATACCTTTCGCCGGCGTGGCTTGCCCAACGATGCCGCTGCCAAGCAGGCAGCCTACGATGCGGCGAGGGATGAAGTTGAGCGGTACGAGCAGCGCCACAATCGCGCACGCGCCGAACTGGACGCGGTACCGGGCAGTGGTGCGGCGCAAGCCATACGCACCTACGATCTGAACCTGCTGCGAGGCGTAAAAATGTTGCAGAAGCTGGTGGACGAGAAAGGCGACGAGCATCTGCGGCCGCACTATCGCATGGTACTCGGCGCCTACGAGGCCGAATTCGCCGGACGCGGCCTGACCGACCCCGATATCATCGCCTTTTTCAACGATTATGTGCATGACTCGCTGGCCGGATTCGCGAAGGACCTGACGCTGCCCTCCGACCCCCGGGTCTTTTACGTGGGTGCCAACGACATTGTGCGGTATGCCGGGAGCGACATGCCGGATGCGCCGCCAAATGCCGAGACCGCCCAGGCGGGGAGACCATCCGCCGAGACTGCCTGAGCGCATCTTCGCTGTTGCCGGTGTCGGGCGGATCGCGGCTCCGGCAGCACGCGCTCGCGAGCTGGCGCAGTTGTCTTCGGAAGCGAAAGGCAGGCACCAATAGAGTCGGTCCCGTGCAATGTCCGGCCCGGAATCACCCGCGAATCTGATACACTAGCGCGTTATATCAACGGGTCGTCGGGGCAGCGTAATCGGGCGTGCACACGCGGGTCAAAATTTGCGGCATCACACGCTGGCAGGATGCGCGCGATGCTATCGAACTCGGGGCAGATGCGCTTGGTTTCGTTTTCTTTCGTGGCAGTTCGCGCCTGATCGATGCGCGTGAAGCGGCAGCGATCGCGAGCCGGCTGCCGCCTTTCGTCAGCGTCGTCGCGTTGTTTCTTTCGCCGACGGGGGATGAAGTGCGGGAGGTGATCGAAGTCTTGCGCCCGCATGTGCTCCAGTTTCACGGCGAGGAATCGCCGGATTTTTGCAGTGGGTTCCACTTGCCGTTCATCAAGGCTGTGCCGATGGCGCGGGGTGTCGACCTCGCGGCGTGGACACGGGAGTTTGCAAAGGCCAGCGCGGTTCTGCTCGACAGCCATGTAGCTGGCGAGGCCGGCGGTTCCGGCCGTCCTTTCGACTGGTCGATGATCGACCGGCGCGTGAACCACCCGATGATTCTTGCCGGGGGCTTGTCCGCCGACAACGTGGAGGCGGCGGTGGAGCGCGTGCGGCCGTACGCCGTCGATGTGAGCAGCGGTGTAGAATCCGCACCGGGAATCAAGGACGCGGGCCGCATGCGGGAATTCTTCAGAGGTGTCAGACGTGCCGACAGCAAGCAATGACGCGGTAGCCGCGCCGCCCCTGGGCCATTTTGGCCCCTATGGCGGCTGTTTCGTATCGGAAACCCTGATTGCGCCGCTGGAGGCCCTGTGGACCACCTACGAGCGCTTGCGCCAGGATCCGGCTTTCATCGCCGAGCTGGACAAGGATCTGGCGGACTACGTAGGGCGCCCTTCGCCCCTTTACCACGCCGAGCGTCTCAGCCGGAAGACCGGGGGCGCGCAAATCTACCTCAAGCGCGAAGACCTCAACCATACCGGCGCCCATAAAGTGAACAACACCGTGGGTCAGGCGTTGCTGGCGAGCCGCATGGGCAAGACTCGCATCATTGCCGAAACGGGCGCGGGTCAGCATGGCGTCGCCACTGCCACGGTAGCCGCGCGGCTGGGGCTGGAATGCGTGGTTTTCATGGGCGCTGACGACATCGAGCGCCAGTCGCCGAACGTGTTTCGCATGCGCCTGCTTGGCGCACGGGTGGTGGCCGTCGATTCGGGCACCCGCACGCTCAAGGACGCGATGAACGAGGCTCTGCGGGACTGGGTGACCAACGTCGACGATACCTTCTACATCATCGGCACCGTGGCTGGCCCGCATCCCTACCCGACGCTTGTGCGCGATTTTCAGTCGGTGATCGGGCGCGAGGCGCGGCGACAGGCGCTCGAGCAGATCGGGCGCCTGCCGGATGCACTGGTGGCCTGCGTGGGCGGCGGGTCCAACGCCATCGGCCTGTTTCATGCCTTTCTCGAGGATGCCGACGTCGCCATGTACGGTGTCGAGGCGGGCGGCGAGGGCGTGAACACCGGCCATCACGCAGCATCGCTCAACGCCGGTCGGCCGGGCGTGCTGCATGGCAGCCGGTCCTACGTGATGCAGGACGAGAATGGCCAGATCCTCGGAACCCACTCGATTTCTGCCGGGCTCGATTATCCCGGTGTCGGCCCGGAACATGCCTGGCTCAAGGACAGCGGGCGCGCCCGCTACGTGACGATCGATGACACCGAGGCGCTGGCGGCGTTTCACGAACTGACGCGGACCGAAGGTATCATTCCGGCCCTGGAGAGCTCGCATGCCATTGCCTACGCGCAGCGTCTGGCGCGCGAAATGCGTCCGGAACAGTCGATTGTGGTCAATCTCTCCGGCCGTGGCGACAAGGACATCGAAACCGTGGCGAGGCTGGAGGGCATTTCCCTGTGAATCGTATCGATCGATGTTTCGGCGAACTCAAATCCGCCGGTCGCAAGGCGCTGATTCCCTTCATTACCGCGGGTGATCCCGACTTTGCGACCACCCTCAGCCTGATGCACGGGCTGGTGGAAGCGGGCGCGGATATCCTGGAACTGGGGGTGCCGTTTTCCGATCCGATGGCGGACGGGCCGGTGATTCAGGCGGCGTCCGAGCGGGCATTGGCCGGTGGCGCGAGCCTTGCCGGCGTCCTGGAGACGGTTGCCGAATTCCGGCGCCACGACACCACCACACCGGTCGTGCTCATGGGTTATCTGAACCCGATCGAAGCCATGGGCTATGCGACGTTCGTCGACCGCGCCGCCGCGGCCGGGGTGGATGGCGTACTCATGGTGGACATGATTCCGGAAGAAGCGGCGGACGTCCTGCCGCTGTTCCACGATCGGGACCTGCACCCCATTTTTCTGGTGGCACCGACGACCGGTACGAAGCGCCTGTCGCGCATCAGTCAGGTAGCGGGTGGCTATCTGTATTATGTATCGTTGAAGGGGGTCACCGGCTCCGACGCCATCGATGTCTCCGGCATCGGCGCCAAAGTCACGGAAATTCAGTCCCATTCGCCTCTGCCCGTCGCCGTTGGCTTCGGCATACGCGATGCCGCCACTGCCGCGGCGGTAGCGCAGGTGGCGGACGCGGTCGTGGTGGGCAGCGCGCTGGTAGCGCGAATTGCCGAATACTCGGGTGACAAGCGCGTATTGCGCGATCACGTTTGCGAACTGCTGCGGACGATGCGCCAGGCGATGGATCGGGGGCGATGATAGGCTCGCAGCGACAGTCTGAAGACGGTTTGGGGAGAGCGCTCGACACATGAGCTGGCTGGAAAAACTGATGCCCTCGCGGATTCGCACCGAAGGGGGCAACAGGAAGAGTGTTCCCGGAGGGTTGTGGACCAAGTGCGAAAGCTGCGGAGCGGTGCTGTATCGTGCTGAGCTGGAACGCAACCTGGAAGTGTGCCCCAAGTGTGGGGATCATCGACGCATCGGCGCCCGGAAACGCCTCGATCAGTTTCTGGACCCGGAACCGCGGGAGGAAATCGGCGCCGATATCGAGCCGGGCGATCCGCTCCGGTTTCGTGACAGCAAAAGGTACCGTGACCGCCTCCTGCAAGCGCAAAAGGCAACCGGCAACAGCGATGCCCTGATCGCGATGCGCAGCAAACTCAAGGGCCTGGGCGTGGTGGCCTGCGCCTTCGACTTCTTCTTCATGGGCGGGTCCATGGGCAGCGTGGTCGGAGAGCGCTTTGTGCGGGCTGTCAACGTGTGCGTGGAGCGCGAATTGCCGCTGGTCTGTTTCAGCGCCAGCGGCGGTGCGCGAATGCAGGAGGGCATGTTCTCCCTCATGCAAATGGCCAAGACCAGCGCAGCGCTGACACAGCTGGCCGAGCGTGCACTGCCCTATGTCTCCGTAATGACCAACTCCACCATGGGCGGAGTATCCGCCAGTCTGGCGATGCTGGGCGATATCAACATCGCCGAACCCAATGCCCTGATCGGCTTCGCCGGTCCGCGGGTGATTCAGCAGACCGTGCGCGAGACGCTGCCCGAAGGTTTCCAGCGCAGCGAATTTCTGCTCGAACACGGCGCGATCGACATGATCGTGGATCGGCGCGAGATGCGCGACTGCGTTCACCGCCTGCTGACCATGCTGACCCGCCAGCCGGTTGACGCGGGGGAGTGAACGGCGCCGACCGTGCCATGGAATCCGTCGCGACCGCAGCCGGTTCTGCCATTTCGCTCCCCAGCCCTTCGACCGATAGGGATAAGGCGCTCCGGAGTGAGTGCCAGCCGTAGCCATTGCACCGTATCCCCATGCGTTTTCATCGAGTCGAGGACTGGCTGAACTGGCAACAGAGCCTGAATCCGCACGGGATCGAGCTTGGCCTGGAGCGGGTGCGCCGGGTGGCGGAACGCCTCGGTGTGCTGACGCCCGCTCCGGTCGTGATCAGTGTGGGCGGCACCAATGGCAAGGGTTCGGTTGTCGCTTTTCTGGAAGGCGCGTTGCGCGCCGCCGGCTACCGGGTCGGCAGTTATACCTCGCCGCACATCTTGCGTTACCACGAACGCATTCGGGTCGATGGTCAGCCGATAGACGATTCCGATTTATGCCACGCGTTTGCGCGCGTCGACGCCGAGCGCCGCGACGAGGCGTTGACGTACTTCGAGTTCGGCACTCTGGCGGCACTGAGTCACTTTCGCGACAGCTCCCTGGATGCGGCAGTGCTCGAAGTGGGACTCGGCGGCCGCCTGGACGCGGTGAATATCGTCGATGCGAATGCGGCGGTGGTCATATCGGTCGGGCTCGATCACACCGACTGGCTGGGCAGTGATCTTGATGCAATCGGGCGTGAAAAGGCCGGCATCTTTCGCCGCGACCGACCGGCAGTGATCGGCCAGCGCAACCCGCCGCGGGGGTTGCTGGAGGGTGCACGCACCATCGGCGCGCAACTGATCCGGCTGGGCGCGGACTATGATTTCGCCCACGGCACCGCCGGCTGGACCTGGCGGGGTGTGGATGACCACGAGTTGACGCTGCCCCCACCGCGCATGGCCGGGGCCCATCAGCTACAGAACGCAGCCGCGGCGGTCGCGGCGCTGCGTGCCTTGCAGCCGCTGATTTCCGTGCCACCGGAGGCGATCGGGAAGAGCATCGCGGAAGCGGCGCTACCCGGCCGCTTCCAGATTTTGCCGGGGCCGGTTCCCCTGATTCTGGATGTCGCCCATAATGCGGAGGCCGCGAGCGCTCTGGCGCGCGTCCTCGCGTCAACTCCGGTGACTGGGCAGACCCTGGCGGTCTGTGGCATGCTCAAAGACAAGCCGGTCGCCGATGTAGCGCGTATCATGGATGCTGTCGTCGATCGCTGGTTCTGCGGCGGCCTCGCGGTGCCGCGCGGGCTCGGTGGCGCGGAACTGGCACGCCGAGTGGCGCCGGTGCGCGGCCCGGTCACTGCTTGTGACGACATCGCCGGCGCCTGTGCCGCGGCCAGGGCCGTGGCGCACGAGGGCGACCGCCTCGTGGTGTTCGGTTCGTTTCACACGGTCGAAGCGGTTTCGAGGTTGAATGATGGATGATGTCATGAAGCGCCGATTGCTCGGCACCATCGTGGTCGTCGGACTGGTCGTGGTGGTGGTGCCGATGCTGCTCAAGGGGCCAAAAGACTCCAGCCAACCCACAGCCCAGACGATCACCATCCCGGCCGAATCGCCCTCCGCGCAACCGGAGCGGCAGGAACCCGGGATGAACCCCAGCCAGGCATCGCCTCCGGCAGCAATGCCCGCACAAAACGCCGGCTCTGGCGCGACGGCATCGGCGCCGCCCGCACCAGTCGATCAGACGCCGGCGTCCGGTGAAGCCTCTGCACCGGGATCGGCGCCTGCGCCGCGCGACGGGAGTGTGGCAGGCAATACCTCCACATCGCGCCCCGAGGCTGCACCGCCACAGGTTGCGGAAGCGGCGCCACCCGCGCCCGAGCCGGCACAGGCTGAGCCATCGCCGTCCGAACCCGCCCCGGCACCGCAACCAACGCAGAGCGCGCCGCCCGAGCCGGCAGAACCACCGCAGAGTGCATCAGCCGCGGCCACCACCCTTCCCGATGGTCCCGAAGGGCAGGGGGAGTGGGGCGTCCAGGTCGGCAGCTTTTCACAGGCGCAGAATGCCGAGGGCGTTGCAAAACGGTTACGCAAGGACGGCTTCAATGCGTTCATCAGCGAGGCTCAGGTGGGAGATCTGACGGTGCATCGTGTGCGCGTCGGCGCCTTCGCCGATCAGGATCAGGCCAGCCGCGTGGCACAGCGGCTGGAGTCCAGTCTGGGCCACGGAGTTCAGGTGCTGAAAGTCCGCTGAGTCCTCTATTCCGAATGATCTGCTAATGGGCTGGGTCGATCTCGTCATCCTGGGAATCGTCGGTATTTCGGCGTTGATCGGTCTCGCCCGCGGTTTTCTGCGTGAGGTGCTGTCGCTGGTATCGTGGGTTCTGGCGTACTGGTGCTCAATTCACTTCGCGGATCGGCTGGCGCGACTTTTTCACTCCTTCATTGCCTCGGATACCATTCGTCTCGCGCTTGCCTATGCCAGCATTTTCATCGCGGTGCTGCTGCTGGGTGCGATTGTCAATCATGCTGTCGGGCGCCTCGTCCGCGCGACCGGTTTCGGTGGCACCGACCGCATGTTCGGCGTCGGCTTCGGTGTTCTGCGCGGGGTTGCGATACTGACGCTGCTGGTACTGCTCGCCGGCATGACCTCCATTCCCGGCGCGCAGTGGTGGCGGCAATCCGTGTTTCTTGGCCAGGTCGAGCCGGTTGCCACGTGGGTCCGCGATCGTCTGCCGACGAATCTGGCCAGCCGCATCCGGTTTTCGGATGCACAACCCGCGGCCGGGGCTGCCGACCATGACTTTGCGCATGGTGATTCCTTGACGGCAGGACCGGATCGCTAAAAGGAGCTGACACGCACCATGTGTGGAATCATTGGTATCGTCTCACACGAGCCCGTCAACCAGGCCTTGTATGATGGTCTCACCGTGCTGCAGCACCGCGGCCAGGATGCAGCCGGCATCATCACGACGGACGGCGATCAGCTTTTTCTGCGCAAGGCGATGGGGCTGGTCCGCGACGTGTTCGGCACCGAGCACATGTTGCGGCTGCGCGGCAATATGGGCATCGGCCATGTCCGCTATCCGACCGCGGGTTGCACGACCTCGGCCGAGGCGCAGCCGTTCTATGTGAACACGCCCTACGGCATCTCCCTGTCGCACAACGGCAACCTCATTAATGCAGCGCAGCTCAAATCCGAGCTCTTCCTGGCGGATCGCAGGCATATCAACACCGACTCCGATTCCGAGGTATTGCTGAATGTATTCGCTCATGAGCTGATGCAGAGTGGCAAGCTCAGAATCGACGAGAACGATGTCTTTCGCGCGGTTGCCGGCGTGCACCGGCGCTGCCGCGGCGCCTATGCCGCGACCGCGATGATCACCGGCTACGGCATCGTCGGGTTTCGCGACCCCCATGGCATCCGTCCGGTGGTCTACGGGCGGCGCGAGACTGCGGATGGCACCGATTACATCATCGCCTCGGAAAGCGTGGCCCTGGATGTACTCGGCTTTGAACTGATCGGCGACATCGAGCCCGGAGAGGCGGTTTACATCACCCGGGATGGCCACATCTTCGTGCACCAGTGCGCGGACAATCCGGTTCATGCGCCCTGTCTTTTCGAATACGTCTATCTGGCGCGCCCCGACTCGGTGATCGACCAGGTCTACGTCTACAAGGCGCGCTTGCGCATGGGTGATTCGCTCGCCGCCAAGATCAAGCGCGAGTGGCCGGGGCACGACATCGACGTGGTCATCCCCATCCCCGATACCAGCCGGACCGCAGCGGTCAATCTCGCCCATGAACTGGGTGTGAAGTATCGAGAGGGTTTCATCAAGAATCGCTACATCGCACGCACGTTCATCATGCCCGGGCAGAGCCAGCGGCAGAAGTCGGTGCGCCAGAAGCTGAACCCGATCGATCTGGAGTTCGCGGGCAAGAACGTGCTGCTGGTGGACGACTCCATCGTGCGCGGCACCACGTCGCAAAAGATTATCCAGATGGCGCGCGACGCTGGTGCGCGCAAGGTGTATTTTGCGTCCGCGGCGCCGCCGGTACGCTATCCCAACGTGTATGGCATCGACATGCCTACTGCCAGCGAACTGATCGCGCACGGGCGTTCGGTGCCGGAAATATGCCGGTTGCTGGGTGCGGATCGACTGATTTTTCAGGACCTGGATGACCTGATCGCAAGCGTGCGTGCGGGTAATTCAACCCTGACCGCCGTCGATGCCTCGGTGTTTACCGGCAAGTACATCACCGGAGACGTCGACCGCGAATATCTCGACTATCTCGAAGAATATCGCTCTGATGCCGCCAGGGAACTCCATCGGCGGCGCGCGGAAACCGCAACCATGGAGCTCTACAACGGCGCTGGTTGACGGAGCAATTCGCTCGATCCCCCACCTCATTACATCAGGCACGTCCGTTTGGCTCCTTGCCGCAGACCGTTAGTCGGGTTGGCCAGCTTTTGAACTGGCCGGATTTACCTGAATCATCGTTAAATTGCAGCATCGCCGTTGTGGGCTGCTTTTTGGCATGTAATCGCGGTTTTTGGAGTGCTGCCTTGGCTATCCGTTACGATGGCAGTATGCTGAATCACTACAAAACGGTATTAAAATAGACGAAATAACTGGAAATTTGAGGTTGTATGTCATTACGTAACTTTATACTATCCATATCGTTCCTGAATGCCTCGCGGCAGCAGGAGCCTGATTCGGGAAACGCCGGTAGTCACGGCTCCGGCGCCCGAGAAGGGCGGAGGGAGTGTTGTTCGAGGGTCACTGGCCGCAGGGATAACGGCCATCGTGCCCCGCATGGAGGTGTTAATGCTTTGCCCTCGAACAACACTTCGTCCGCCTTTTTTATTCGCCTGATGCGCCCTTGCTGGCGCACGCAGCCCGCGCAGAACCCGTCCACTTGACAACCCTGCCGATGGCGCCCTAGGCTGGTGTCGCGCCGATTTGAACCTGGCTTGCGGGCGCTTTAGAAATTTCGCTAAAAAGGCACTCCGCAAGCGATCTTACCTACCGTTCGTCCGCGCAGGATCACCGCACCATCAGCTTGGCGCGGCTGTCTGTTTTTTGCTGTCGCCGGGGCCTTGCGCCGCCGACAACAGCCGCCGACGGGACCATTACACATGATTCATCAACCGGATCCAGACTGGGACGTTGCCACCCTCGGTGTCCGCGCCGCCGAATTTCACTCCAGCGAAGCGGAACATTCGTTACCCATCTACGCGACTTCCAGCTTTATCTATCGCAGCGCGGCAGAGGCCGCGGCGCGATTCGCCGGAGAATCGCCCGGCAATATCTATTCCCGCTTTACCAATCCTACCGTGCGTGCGTTCGAGCAGCGCCTGGCCGCGATGGAAGGCGGGGAGTGCTGTGTCGCGACCGCGTCCGGTATGTCGGCGGTGTTGTCCGTGTGCATGGCCCTGCTTCAGTCCGGGGATCATATCGTGGCGGCGCGTGGTCTGTTCGGTTCCACCACCGGTTTGCTCAGGAAGCACCTGTCGCGCTTCGGGGTGCAAACGACTTTCGTCCCGATTGATTCGCTCGACGCCTGGGAGGGTGCCATCCAGCCGAATACCCGCATGCTGTTCGTGGAAACGCCGACCAATCCGTTAACCGAAATCGCGGACATTGCGGCACTGGCGGATCTGGCCCACCGCCATGACGCGCTGCTGGTGGTGGACAACTGCTTCTGTACGCCGGTGCTGCAGCGTCCGCTCGCTCTGGGTGCGGATGTGGTCGTCCACTCGGCCACCAAATTTCTGGATGGGCAGGGCCGTTGCGTCGGCGGCGCTGTGGTCGGCGACCGCAAACGGGTGGGAGAAAGCGTATTTGCATTCGCGCGCAGCGCCGGGCCCTGTATGAGCCCGTTCAACGCCTGGGTGTTCCTGAAGGGGCTGGAAACCCTGGAATTGCGGATGTCCGCTCATTGCGAGCGGGCGCTGGCGCTGGCGCGGTGGCTCGCGGAGCAGCCGGCTATCGAGCGTGTTTACTATCCCGGGTTGCCGACCCATCCGCAGCATTCGCTCGCGGTACGCCAGCAGCGCGGCTTTGGCGGTATCGTGTCGTTTGACGTGCGCGGCGGGCGCGAAGCGGCATGGCGTGTGATCGACGCCACCCGCATGATCACCATTACCGGCAATCTCGGCGACACCCGCACGACCGTCACCCATGCCGCCACGACCACCCACAGCGGCCTGACGCCGGAGGAGCGTGCCGAAGCGGGCATCGGCGAAGGCTTTATCCGCATGGCGGTCGGCCTGGAGGCGGTCGACGACATCATCGCGGACCTGTCGCGGGGGCTGGCAATGCCTGAAGCTTTGGCATCGTCATGATCGGCTGAGATTGCAGGTTCTGGCGGATGTGATGTTCGCGGTGAGGCATCTGCTGCAATCGCGGCTTGCGCCGCTCCCACCAGGTTCGTGGCACCTCAGACTCGGTGGCAACAGCACCAGCCCCGATTCGTCGAGACGCAGTCATCGCGACTGAAGTCGCTCCCACAACGCGGCTCCCGAGCGAGTCATTTCCGTGGGAGCGGCGCCAGCCGCGATTGAGATAATAGCGGCCGGATTGCTTGGCCGAATCACGGTGTCTCCTGCAAGGGGCTCTGTTTCAATACCGTTTATATCCGCATCAATGGCGCAGCTCCTGCGGATGGCAGCCTGTTTCGTCGCAAACCAGTACGCTGCCGCGGTCGTCGTGCCAGTCGGAAAGCACGATGCGGCGCGCAGGGTGATCATCGACTTCCAGGTCGTGCACCGCCGGCCGATGGGTATGACCGTGAATCAGGCGGCTGACGCCGTGCTCGCGCATTGCCTGCTCCACCGCCAGGGCGTTGACGTCCATGATTTCCATGGTTTTTTGTGTTTGATCCGCGCGGCTGGCCTGGCGCAGTCCGGTTGCGATCTGGCGCCGCTGGGCAACAGGTAGCGCGAGGAATCGCTTTTGATTCTCGGGGTCGCGGATCTGGGCACGAAAGGTTTGGTAGCGGGTATCATCGGTGCACAGGGTGTCGCCGTGCATGAGCAGCGTTGCAGTACCGTACAGATCGATAACCGTCGGGTCAGGCAGCAGTTGCGCTCCGGTGGCCGCGGCAAATCCGTCGCCGATGAGGAAGTCGCGGTTGCCGTGCATGTAGTACAGCGCCACCCCGGCCGCCGAGACGGCATGCAGCGCTTCGATCACCGATGGATTTTCGGCCAGCGAGGCATCATCGCCGATCCAGTATTCGAACAGATCACCCAGTATGTACAGGGATTCCGCGTCGCGCGCCGTACCGGCAAGGTAGCGCAGGAAAATCGCCGTCATCGCCGGACGGTCGGGTTGCAGGTGCAGGTCGGAGATGAAATGGACGGACATCAGGATTCGATGACTTCGACCTGCTCGATGAGGATGTCCTCCTTCGGGACATCGGCATGGCCGGCGGCGCGCCCGGTCGGCGTGTTGGCGATGTCGTCCACCGTGTCCATGCCCTCGGTTACCTGCCCGAACACGCAGTAGCCCCAGCCCGCGCTGCTCTTTTCAGTGTGGTCGAGAAAGGCGTTGTCGGCGAGGTTGATGAAAAACTGCGAGGTCGCGGAGTGCGGGTCGTTCGTACGCGCCATGCAGGCGGTCCCGCGCGTGTTTCTGAGGCCATTGTCAGCCTCGTTTTTTATCGGCGCACCGGTTGGTTTCTGGTGCATGCCGGGTTGCAGTCCGCCCCCCTGGATGACAAAACCCGGAATCACCCGGTGGAACAGGGTGCCGTCGTAGAAACCCGCGCGGGCGTAGTCAAGAAAGTTGCCGACCGTCTCCGGTGCGGCTTCGGCGTTCAGCGCAAGGCGGATGGGCCCGCGGCTGGTATGCAGTACAACGTCAGTCATCGATGGACTCCTTGGGCCGGAAGCGGCCGCGATCAGTGGCTATGGGATTGGGTTTGGAGCAGATTCACGGAAACAGGATGCAAAACCGCGCTCAAGCGGCTTTGCCGCGCGTCCGGGCGGTGGTATCCGGCACCAGCGCGAGTGCGTTTTCGAGCACTTCCGGTCCCGCGCCGCGCCGATGGGCATTTTCGCTCAGGTAGCGCCGCCAGGCCCGTCCCCGCGGCTGTCCCTGGAACAGGCCGAGAAGATGGCGCGTGATCGCTTTCAGCGGCGTCCCGGCCCCCAGTTCGCGCTCGACATAGGGTAGCAGCGCCCGTATCGCTTCGTGGCGGCTGCGTGTGGCAGCGTCGTCGCCGTGGAAGCGCGCATCGACGGCGGCCAGGGCGTAGGGATCACGGTAGGCACTGCGACCGATCATCACGCCGTCGACGTGGTCGAGATGGCCCTGCGCCTGATCGAGACTCGTGATGCCGCCGTTGATGACGATGGTCAGCGCGGGGAAGTCGCGCTTGAGCCGGTAAACGCTCGTGTAACGCAGGGGCGGAACGTCGCGGTTTTCCTTCGGGCTCAGGCCGTGCAGCCAGGCCTTGCGTGCGTGGATGACGAACGTCTCGCAGCCCGCGCCGGCAACGATGGCGACGAAGCGGGCCAGATCCGCATAATCGTCCATGTCGTCGATGCCGATGCGTGTTTTCACGGTCACCGGCAGGTCCGTCCGTGCGCGCATGGCCGCGACGCCATCGGCGACCAGCTCCGGTTCCGCCATCAGACAGGCGCCGAAGCGGCCGTTCTGGACGCGGTTGCTGGGGCAGCCGACATTGAGGTTGACCTCATCGTAGCCGTATGCCCCGGCCAGTGCCGCGCAGGCGCCGAGATCCTTCGGCTCGCTGCCGCCGATCTGCATGGCAAGCGGGTGCTCTTCCTCGTTGAAGCGCAGCAGGCGGTCACGATCGCCGTGCAGTAGCGCGCCGGTCGTGAGCATCTCGGTATACAGCCGCGCACGCCGCGAAATCAGGCGCAGGAAAAACCGGTAATGCCGGTCGGACCAGGCCATCATCGGTGCCGTGCAGATCCGCCAGGGGGCGGTTTCTTCATGTGAAGAGATGAGGTGCTCCATACGCGAACGTGGCAATGCCCGATTGTAGCGTCGCTCCCGCTTCCGCGGAAATGACGGGTCAGGTGAGAATCGGCGTGGCGAAGTCTTTATCCGGCGATGCTGTGCGGCATTCCGAAAAACCATTTTAACCCACTAACGAGCCAGCTCGCTGCCAAACGCAACGCGCTTCGCTCAGTCCCAGCCCTCCAGACGAACCAGGAGCGGCTCCAGCCAGCCGGATGGCAGGGGTGTCGCCACTGTTTCCATGGGGTCGGCCGGCAGGGTCATCACATACCCGTCCTGGTTGCCGGCAGACTGGCGTTCCAGCTCTCCGCCGTGGTGAAAGGCGAGAAGATACGCCGTGAGAAGTTCGGCTGCCGGGCCTGCCGTGAGGCCGCTGTCGGTCGGTACCGCAGTGCAGGGCACTGCCAGCGATACCGCAGTGCCCGCGGAAGCCGGTCGCAGCGTCACGCCGCCTGCCGGGTGGCCGGCGGCGGAGGCAAGTGCTTCGAACATGATGGTCACGAGCCCTTCCGCGACCCGGATGGCCGGCAGGCGATCGTCATCCGCGCAATGCACTTCGACAAAAGCATCGGCGATCAGTTTGCGCAGACCGGCGGCGCTCAGGGATGTCTCGAATGGTTCATTGCGGTTCGTGATGCCGGCGGTCGGGGAGAGCGCGTCGCCCACAAAGGTCAGCGTCCGGTTGATTTCCGCTTCCGTCAACTGCCAGAGGTCGAGATACTGCGACGCAGCGAGACTGCTCCCGTCCGGAGCCGACAAGTGATCGGCGAGGTAGCGCGCCACGGCGTTTTCGCTATGCCGGAGATGGGTGACACTGCCACTCATCACCACCAGGTCGCGCAGGCGCCCGAGCTGCACCAGGCGTTGCCACACGCCCATTTTCTCGCGTATCAGCTCGGCGCGCTCGTGGCGCAGGCGAAACAGTTCCATCGCCTGGCCGACTTCGGTACGCAGCGTGTCCACATCCCAGGGCTTGGTGATGTAGCGGAAGATTTCGCCCCGGTTGACCGCTTCGATGGCATCATCCAGATCGGCGTATGCGGTCGTGAGCACGCGGATGATGTGAGGCCAGCGCTTGCGGACCGCTTTCAGCAGCTCGACGCCGGAGGTGCCCGGCATGCGCTGGTCGCTGATCAGCACGCCGATGGTATCCCCGTGCGCCTCCAGAATATCGAGGCCGGTCCCGGAGTCGGTGGCGATATGAACGGTAAAATCGTGGCCAAGCGCCCGCCGGAAGTATTTCAGCGCCATCTCTTCGTCGTCCACGTAGAGAATCGCGTACTCCGAAGGGCTCACTGTGCTTTCGTCATTCATTGTGTCGTCGTCCCCGCTGATCCTCGTCCATCCTGATTATCGATGACGGGAAGCCACAGATCGAATTGGGTATAGCGGTTTACCTCGCTGTGACAGTGAATGTGTCCGCCAAAGCTCATCATCACCTTGCGGCAGAAGCCGAGGCCGACACCGGCGCTGCCGTGATCGCTGGCGAAGGATGCGAAGTCGTCGAAGATCCTTGGCAGCAGTTCCGGGCCGATGCCGGTGCCGGTATCCTTGATGCACAACAGGTTTTTGTCCTTGTGCACCTCGGTCCAGATATGGATGTCTCCCCGGTCCGCCGCTGCAACGGCGCGCAGCGCATTCTTGAGCAAATTGTGCAGAATCAATACCATCAGGTTGACCGTGCCGTTGAAGTCGAACTCCGGCCCGCCTGCCCAGCCGACCGTCTCGCGCTCGGCGTCCGTGAACGGAAAGTCTTCGAGGGCGATGGATACGCATTCCACTATCGAACAGGGTACGAAAAGCGTCGGATCGATGCGATAGGCGCCCGCGTTGGCGAGTAGCAGATCGATGATCGTGTTTGCCCGATTGACGACCCGTTTCACCGTGGTTGTCGATTCTTCGAGAATCTGCTGATGCCGCTTGGTAATGGCCTCGATATCGGCGCCGTTGCGAATCGCCCAGTCGTGACCTTCGAGCAGCAACGGCAGGTATTTCTCGAGGCCCAGCGCGGCCGAGTGAATGGAGCGCAGCGGCGTGCGCATTTCGTGTGCGATGTGGCTGGCCACCAGCAGCATGCCACGCCGGCGCTCGCTCAGCAGGGCCTGCTCGTGGGCCCGGGTACGGTGAACCTCCATCGCCTGTGTCAGGGTCGAGCGAAGCTCTTCGAGATCCCAGGGCTTTGAGATGTAGCGCCATATTTCGCCCTGGTTGACTGCGGCGACGGCGTCATCGATATCGCTGTACGCCGTGGTCAGCAGCCGCACGACCAGCGGGTAGTCCCCCTTGGCGTGGCTGAGCAGCGACACGCCATCACTGGCGGGCATTCGCTGATCGGTGATGAGCACCGCCACCTTGTCGCCGTACGTTGCCAGGGCGGCTCGGGCCTCCTCGCCGCTGCTCGCGGTCTTGACGTTCAGCTCGCGGCCGAACGTGCGCGCGAAATATTTTCGTATCAGCGGTTCATCGTCCACGAACAGTACGATGGAATCGCCTGAAGGCAGGTTCATGTCGAACTCTCACTCGCATTTTCCAGAGCGGTCTCGCCAGGATCGGATGCCTTGAGCATCAGGCTAAAGCTGAATTCGGTCCATTCTCCCTCCTTGCTCTCGACGTGCAGTTCGCCGTTGTGGTTGCGAACGATGGTTTGGCAGACGCTCAGCCCCATGCCCATGCCTTCGCCGACGTCGGCGGTGGTGTAGAAGGGGTCGAAGATTCGCTCGATGGCTTCCGCAGAGATTCCCGGGCCGTTGTCACGTACGGAAATCACGATCTTTTCGCCTTCGGGCGTGGCTGACAGGCTGACCTGGCCCGGGCGTTTGATGGCTGGCGAGCGCATGGCCTTGAAGGCATTGGACAGAAGGTTGACCATGATTTGTGTGATGTGGCTCGGTGAGCCCATCACCACCCAGTCCGCGCCGATGCGATTGTCGATATCCACGTCGCGGGCTTCATGGGCGAGCATTTGCACGGCGGTATTTATCGCGTCGGAAAGCCGGAATTCGACCTGCTCGCCCTTGGACGGATAGGCAAATGCGCGCAGCTCCTTCACGATGCCGCGAATCCGCTGCATGCCGTCGTTGATGTCCGTCAGTGTTTCCTTGAGTTCCGCCTCGGTTTCGAGAATCGGATCGTTCGTGGCGAACTGAAGGGCAGTCAGGCAATAGTTCAGGGGGTTGTTGATCTCATGCAGCAGCCCGGCGGACAGGCGCCCGAGCGCGTTGAGCTTTTCACTGTGCACCAGCTGGTTCCGGGTTTGCCGCAGTTCGGCAACCGTGTCTTCGAGTTCGTGATTGCGGTGGTGAAGGTCCTGCTCCAGCTCGGCCGAGTGCAGCAGGTTTCGCAGCCGCGTTCGCACCTCGACGCTGCTGAAAGGCTTGGTCAGGAAGTCGTCGGCGCCGTTTCCCAATGCCGCCAGCTTGGCCGATTCCTCCGCGCGGGCGGTCAGCAGAACGATCCGTGAAGCACGCAGTTCCGGATTCTGCTTGATGCGTCGGCAGACCTCGAGGCCGTCGATTTCCGGCAACATGAGGTCCAGTACGATCAGCGCCGGACGGAAACGCTGGGTCATGTCCAACGCCTCCCGGCCATCGCGAGCGGTCAGCACCCGGTACTCGTTTTGCAACAGATCCCTCAGATAACGGCGGATATCCGGCTCGTCGTCCACGATGAGGACGGTTCCGCCGGGCTCGGCCAATGGGCTTGACTCATCCGTCGCCGGTTCGGAAAACGTCGCCACGGCACTTTGCTGAGCCGCCAGATCCAGCCGGCGCTGGAGGGCGGTCTCCGACTCCGGTTCGTCAGTCTCCACATCGACGTTCGCCGCGTTGGCGGCCAGGGTCGGCAAGCTGACCCGGACCGAGGTGCCCTGGCCGAGTTCGGATGCGATGGTGACCGTGCCGCCGTGACTTTCTGTAAGCTCCTTGACCAGCGCCAGTCCCAGCCCGGTGCCGCCATATTTTCGGGTCGCGGAGCTGTCGGCCTGACGAAACCGGTCGAACACCCGTGACAGATTGTCCTTGCTGATGCCGATTCCCGTGTCCTCTACGGTCACCGTGATCAAACCCGGCTCCAGGTGGCTCCGGACAGCCACCTGACCGCCCTTGTCGGTAAATTTGAGTGCGTTGCTCAGAATGTTGAAAAAGATCTTCTCCACCGCGGCCCGATCGACCGACGCTACGACGGGCGTGTCCGCAAGACTGCGCGTGAGCGTGATGCCGCGCGTCTCCGCCAATGGTGTGACGGATTCGACGACGCCGCGCAGCAGGGTGTCCAGGCGCAGATTCCGGCGCTCGAGATCGGCCTTGCCTTCTTCCAGGCGAATGATGTCGAGCAGATCGTTGACCAGGCGCAGAAGACGCAGGCTGTTCTCGCGCATCAGCTCCAGCCGATGCACGACCTCGGCGGGGAGATTTCGATGATCTTCCAGCAGTCGTTCGAGCGGGGCGAGTATCAGTGTCAGCGGCGTTCTGAATTCGTGACTTATGTTGGCGAAAAATTCCGACTTCAACCGGTCCAGTTCCGACAGCTCGCGGTTGCGTCTGTTCAATTCGAAATTGAGCCGGAATTCGCTGAAACGGCGTCGGTGATTGAAATAAACGGCGATGGTGCTTATCACCGCGGTGGTCAGCATGAAAAAGATGTGGTCGTAGAGTTGACGAAACTCCGCACCGCCGCCGGTATGGGCAAGGCCGGCGGTAATATACAGGCTGAGCGTCAGGCCGGAAAGGATGGCGACCTCGCTGACCGTAACGGGCAACACCATGCCCATGGCCAGTATTGCCAGATTGAGGCCCGCGTAATAGCTGGAGGCAAACCCGCCGGCAAGATAAATCATGTAGCAGATGGCGATCTGCGGGGTGGTGAGCCAGGCAAGCGTCAACAAGCGTATGTGTCGCTGGCCGGTTGGGGTGAAATGGGCGGCAAGAACTCCCACGATCACCAGGTCATTGACCAGCCTCACCAGAAAAAACCAGCCGAACCAATCCGGATACGTTACAACGTCAAGGGTTGCTCCGGCAGGGATGAGCAGCAGGGCCCAGAGGCACGCGATCTTCGAAAAGCGCACCCGATCGGACTGATCCTCCCTGGTCCATGCATCGAGAATGTTCGTCTCTGCCGCCATCGCACGCTATCCAGGTGCTTTCGAGATGCTCAGAAATATGTTTATACCGGTTTCGTCTTCAAACACGCGGTGCTCCGGGAAAGGCTTTCCCAGCCTTTCCATATCGCGTTCATCGCGATAGATCAGGTACCACTCCAGCAAATGCTCCATTCCGTTGCGGGATGGATTTCTGGAATGAACATTGGTGACCAGTATTCGCCCGTTATTATTGCACCACCGGTAGAACAACTTTAACAAGCGATTGCATACGCGATCAGAGAGGTAGTCGAACAGCCCCGCGCAATAGATGATGTCGTAGCCACCGCGTATGCTGCTTCCGACCTGTTTGGCGGCCTGGCGAAGCAGGCCGTGTACGGACTGGTGAACGAATTCCACGTTTGGTTGATCAGCGGTGGACTCCATGGCATCGTTCAACTGTGCCTCGGCGTAATGCAGCGTTTCCTGACTGAAGTCAATCAGGGTGATGTCGCAGCATCCGATGCCATGATCGTGGCGAATCATGCGCTGCAGCTCGATGGCCGGACCGCAGCCGATGTTGAGGATTCGGGGCCGTACGTCCGGCTGATTGCTGTGCAAAGCGGCAATCTGCCGGGCAAGCCAGTCGATCAGGATATCGATGCGGTTGCGATGCGCCTGCGCCGGGCCGGTTCGCAAAAAGGCAGCATTGATGATTTGCGAATAGATTGTCGGCCCCTCCCTCGGCTCGCGCAGCATCATGTTGACCATTTCGTAATCACCGGCGTATCCGAGAGGCTTGTGGTAGGCGCGGTGGACGAACGGTGCACGCATCAGGAGAGGGTGCAGATCGTCTTGTGCATAGCGGACATGGACGGTTCGCTCGTCCTCACCAACCAGTCCCGCCTGCGCTTCGAAGTCCTGCAGCAGGTCGATCAGTCTCGGCATCAATGGTTCTACCAGATCCGAAAACAGGTCCTTTCCTGCCTCCATATTGGCGTTCGAGACCTGTGGATCCAGAAAATCCAGATGTTCCAGCCAGCGATTCAGCGCCATCAGGAATGAACGCATTCGGGTTACGCTGAGTTGGTACTCGGGACGAATTTGCTGGTTGCTTTGCCAGTCTTCAACGAATTCGGCAACCTCGGAGCGAATGCTTTCGCTGTCGCCGGCGAGGCCCACGAGTTCCGACCAGTGATCCAGCAGGTTGACCGATACGATCACCATCAGGCCGGTATTGACCAGGCCGGTGACCACGGCGCGTCCTTGATAAATCACGCGATCGTCACTGCGAATTTCCAGGTTATGGAGGACCTCGCTGAGCTGCACGATCGAATACGGGTTGTACACCTCCAGAATCAACGTGGAGCGCGACACCTTGACCATGTTTCCACGCGCGCGGAGGCCCTGACTATTGGTGAAAACAACGAGATCGTTGAGGCTATTGACGCTGGCCAAGAAAAATACCCCTTCGATGGCTGGTTATCGTGGGGACAGCGGGTTTCCAAGTCTGTATACAGTCAAAACAGCGTAACGCCAGCGATGCATTGATTTACGATGGCGTTCGCAACCACATGAGCAATGGTGGACTGTGCCACGTGATTTGGATCATCTCCTGCCGGGTGTCCCTGTTTTTTGCCTGGTGTATCTCAGGGTTGCGCTGCGCAGGCGGTACTTCGCCAGGAGGGCGCATGTGTACTCGAAGCGTCCCCAGTGGTGCCGCCTTTGCGCGTCTCGCCCGAATGTCGGACACCCTGTTGATGGTGCCCGTGGGTGTTCATTATCTGTCGAGTCGGTCAATGCGCTCCAGCAAACGGTGAAATTTCCGAATCGCCGTCCTGTCGAGCAGCGCATGCCATTGTTGCACAAAGTAGATCGATTGACCTTGTCGAAAGCGGATTTTGCCGATTTGCAATCGGGGTGAGCAACGAGAGTGGTGCGGCAGGTGCAGCATAAGCCGATTCACGGCGCAGCGAAACTGCTGAAACATGATGATTCGGAGGGTTTGCTGGTGCGATGGCGGTATCGATTGCTCGTGACAGGGCGTCAACCGGACGGTGCCTCGTGTCGCGCGCCAAAGAATACCTTATATTGCTAGATTTGACCCCAAAGTGGTCGATGGGGTGTGCTACGATCGGTAACAGGAGGAGGGGTGGCCATGCCGAGCGTTCACGATTACGGGCCGGGCAGCTACAGTGTCGCGTTGTTCCTGCTTGGGCTTCTGCTGTTCCTTTCGCCGCTGGCCACCTGGTGGGCCGGGCTGACGCCGCGCTGGTTCGTTCCCTATCTGCTCTGGCTTGGCTTCATTGTACTGACAGCGCTGGTCGCGCGCCGGATGCGCCGGCATGACCTTTAGCCTTTCCACCCTTTTCGTCTGTGCGATCGCCTATCTGCTGCTGCTGTTTCTGATTGCCTACGCCACCGAGCAGCGCTGGCTCCCGCAAAGGCTGATACACCACCCGCTGACCTATGTACTGTCGCTGGGCGTGTATGCCACCGCCTGGACCTATTACGGCAGCGTCGGCTTCGCCGACCGCGCCGGCCTGAGCTTCCTGGCCATCTACCTCGGCGTGTCCCTGGTGTTCGTGCTGACGCCGGTGCTGCTGCTGCCCCTGCTGCGGCTGACGCGCACCTACCAGCTCACCTCCGCGGCCGATGTGTTCGCGTTCCGTTTCGACAGTCAGCTTGCCGGTGTGCTGGTGACGCTGGCGATGCTGACGGGCAGCCTGCCCTACATCGCGCTGCAGATTCGCGCCGTCGCCGAATCGACGCAGGTTCTCAGCGGCCATACGTCGTCGCCCATTCCCATCGCGGTGGGATTTTGCGTGCTGGTAAGCGTGTTCGCGATCATTTTCGGCGCGCGGCACGTGACCGCGCGGGAGAAACACAGCGGACTGGTGGCGGCCATTGCTTTCGAGTCACTGGTGAAACTGGTCGCGCTGATCACCGTGACCATCGTGGCGGTAAAAATCGCGTTCGGCGGCCCCGCCGGCCTGAGCGACTGGCTGAGTGCCAATCCCGAAGCGCTGCAGCGCTTTTACGCACCGGTGAACGGCGAGGCGTGGGGCGGACTGCTGTTCATCACGTTCGCCGCCGCCTTCATGCTGCCGCGTCAGTTTCACATGATCTTTACGGAGAATCTGCGGCCGCGCAGCCTGCTCACCGCGAGCTGGGGATTCCCCCTGCTGTTGCTGCTGCTCTCGGTGGCGGCGCCTCCCATCCTGTGGGCCGGCTACCAGCTCGCGCCGGACACCGTCCCGGACTATTACGTACTCGGCATCTCCATGCTGAGCGGCTCGCCCTTGCTGGCCCTGTTCGCGTATGCGGGCGGCATCTCGGCCGCCAGCGCCATGATCATCGTCTGCACGCTGGCGCTGTCGTCCATGACCCTCAACCATCTCGTGCTGCCGCTGGTGCACCTGAGTCCGCGGCGCGATCTGTACCATGCGCTGCGCTGGGCACGGCGGACGATCATCGCCATCATCATCGCGGCCGGCTATCTTTTCTTTACCCTGCTGGAGCAAACGCAGGGCCTTGTGTCGTGGGGGCTCATCTCGTTTCTTGCGATGGCTCAGCTCATGCCGGGCATCGTGGGCGTCCTGTACTGGCAGCGCGCGACCCGCACCGGTTTTATCGCGGGCCTGTCCGCCGGCGTGGCGATCTGGGCCGCCACCGCGCTGGTGCCCGCGCTGGCGGGCGTGGATATCGTACGCATCGCCGGCATTACCTTTCGTGATGTCCAGGGCGCCAGCCATTATGCCGACGTCGCGTTCTGGTCAGTGGCGGCGAACGCGGCGCTGTTCACGCTGGTGTCCCTGCTGACGGCGCCGACGGAACGGGAACAGGAAGCGGCCATGGCGTGCCACGATATCAGCACCCGTGTGCCGCGCGGGGCGCTGCTGGCCGAGTCCCCGGCACAGTTTACCGAGCAGCTTGCACCCCTCACCGGTCACGCCGTTGCCCGCAGCGAAGTCGGCAAGGCACTGGCCGATCTCGACATGGACTGGGGCGAGTCCCGCCCGGACCGGCTGCAGCAGTTGCGCGAACAGATCGAGCGTAACCTCTCGGGCATGATGGGGCCGATTCTGGCGCGCCTGATCGTGGACGAACGGTTGCGGCTCGACACCGACATGCGGACCGCGCTCGCCCATAATGTCAGCCTTATCGAGGAGCGGCTGGAGGGATCCGGGCGACGCTTTCGCGGCCTTGCCGCGGAACTTGACGAACTGCGCCGCTACCATCGCCAGATCCTGGAGGATCTGCCGCTGGGCGTGGTGGCGGTAACGCCATACCGGCGCATCGTGCGCTGGAACCCGGCCATGCAGTCGCTCACCGGCCTGGCTTCGGTGCGCGTCATCGGCCGGCGCGTGGACGAGCTCCCGTCGCCCTGGGGAGGCTTTCTGATCGCCTTTCTGAAGGAATCCGTCAACCACGCTCACAAGCGCCGCCTGCGGCTCGGCACCGACACCCGCTGGTTGTCGCTGCACAAGGCGTTTATCGGTACCGCCGGACGCAGCGACAGTGGCGACCGGCTGCTGCTGGTGGAGGATGTCACGGAGCTGCAGCGTCTGGAGGAGGGCCTGACCCACAGCGAACGCCTGGCGTCGATCGGTCGGCTTGCCGCCGGGGTTGCTCATGAAATCGGCAACCCGATCACGGGCATCGCCTGCCTGGCCCAGGAGTTGCGTGACACCGACGAGTGCGGCTCCGACATCTCCGACAGCGCGCAACAGATTCTGGAACAGACCCGGCGCATCAGCACCATTGTGCAGACGCTCGTGAGCTATGCGCATGCCGGAGCGCACGAGGGCCAGCGTCTGTTGCCGGTGCGCGTAGCGGAGGTGGTGGCGGAGGCGGAGCGGGTCGTACGACTGGGCAAGCGTGCGCGCAGCCTCACGTTCTCGAATCGGGTGGCCCCGGATTTTCAGGTGCTGGGAGATTATCAGCGGCTGATCCAGGTATTCGTCAATCTGTTCACCAATGCCGTGGATGCCTGCAACAGCGACGGCGGGGGGCATGTCGAGATCACGGCGCAACGTCGCCAGGGGCGGGTGATGGTGTGCGTTTCCGACAATGGTCCGGGCGTTCCGCCTTCTTTTCGGGACAAGATCCTGGAGCCGTTCTTCACCACCAAGGAGCCGGGTCAGGGGACCGGGCTTGGGTTGCCGCTGATCTACAGCATCGTGCGTGAGCATAATGGCGAGCTGGACATTCGGTCACGGCACGGTGACATCCCCGGCACCGACGTTTTCATTACGCTGCCCGAGGCGGGCGCAGCTCAAGCCGACCATTGAGCCCGCGAGACACGAGGCGATGACATGGCCAGAGTGCTGATAATCGAGGACGAAAGCATCATCCGCAGCGCGGTGAAGCGATTGCTGGAGCGACACGGCATGACGGTGGCGGCATCGGCGTCCGTGGCGGACGCGGAACGTGATCATGGACTGACCGCGCACGACGTCATTCTCGCCGATCTGCGCCTGCCGGATCGCCCGGGCACTGATGTCATGCGGATGTCGCCGGCGGTGCCGGTGATCATCATGACCAGCTATGCCAGCGTACGCTCGGCGGTGGAGGCGATGCGTGAAGGAGCGATCGACTATATCGCCAAGCCTTTCGACAACGACGAGTTGTTGCTGGTGGTTCAGCGCGCGATCAACGAAAGCAATCTGCAGCGCCAGAACGCGGTGCTGAGAGCCCGTCTGGAGGAGGATTACCCCATCTCCGGCATCGTCGGCAGCTGTTCCGCCATGCAGCAGGTGTTCAAGCACGTTCGCAAAGTGGCCCCGACGGATGCTTCCGTGCTCATTCTTGGCGAATCCGGCACCGGCAAGGAGCTGGTGGCTCGCGCCGTCCACGAACAGAGCGAGCGCCGGAGCGCGCCGCTGATCGCGGTCAATTGTGCGGCCATACCGGAGTCGCTGATCGAGGCCGAACTGTTTGGCCACGAGAAGGGCGCCTTTACCGGCGCCAGCAGCGCCCGCCAGGGGCTGGTGGAATCGGCGGATGGCGGCACCCTGTTCCTGGACGAGATCGGTGAGTTGCCGCTGGCCGCCCAGGCCAGGCTCCTGCGCGTGCTGCAGGAGGGGGAATTCCGGCGCGTCGGGACATCGCACCCGCGCCGGGCGGACATCCGTCTGATCGCTGCGACGCATCGCGACCTGACGCGCATGCTGGAGTCCGGGACGTTCCGGGAGGATCTGTACTTTCGCATCCATGTGATGGAGATCCGGCTGCCCCCGCTGCGTGCGCGTGGCGAAGATATCCCGGTGCTGGCGGATTTCCTGCTCGACAAGATCTGCCGGCGGCTCAACCGGCCACGCGTGCGGTTCAGCGACGATGCGCTCCGGCGCATCCGCAACTACACATGGCCGGGTAACGTGCGTGAACTGGAGAACGCCATCGAGCGAGCGGTGATTCTGGCTGACGGGGCCGTGATTACACCGGACCTGCTCGCACTGCCGCAGACATCCGCGGGCCGCAATGAGCCCAATCTGGATCTGTCGCTGGAAGACTATTTTCGGGAGTTCGTGCTCGGCCATCAGGACGAACTGACCGAAACCGAACTCGCCCGCCGTCTCGGCATCAGTCGCAAGGCATTGTGGGAAAAGCGCCAGCGCCTGGGGATCCCACGCCACGCCCAGGTGCCCGCCGGGGAGCGTTACACACAGTAACAAACGTTACTTTACGTAACGTCACCCACGACAAGAAAAGCGGTCCGCCCTACCACTCATCTGCATCCATCAGCGCCGTCATGGCAACCCCGTAAACTTCGCGGTGCTCCATGTTTCGCGGCACGGCGAGTCGCGGAAAGGCCGCTGTTCAGGACTCCCCGGCACCCTGACACAAGGGGTGTGCATGCTTCTTGCGTCAGTCCTGGCCGAATCACAAGCACGTACGTCAGACATTGCTGAGGGAGGAGAGTTTAATGAGCGATTCCAACGAACGCGACAAAACCGGGAACAGCGGGCTGAGCCGTCGCAAATTCCTGAAATCCAGCGCCGGCGTGACCGGTGGACTGCTGATCGGCAGCCAGTTCGGACAGTTCGGGTCACTGGCGTATGGTGCCGATGACCACCCGGCCATGGGGAATTATCCGCTCAAGGGTGATCCCGTGTTCGGCTTCGTCATTGACCAGACCGGCGCTTATGCCGATGAGGGGGCGGATCAGTTCCGGGCGCTCAAGCTGGCTGTCAAGCATATCAATGAAGGCGGCGGCATCCTGGAGACGATGAAGCCGCTGGCGCTCAAGGGCAACGGCATACTGGGCAAGAAGGTGTCCTACGTCGTCGGCGACGGGCAGACCAACCCGGATGCGGCGCGAGCCGTCGGGCGGCGCATGATCGAGCGTGATGGCGTGATCACCTTTACCGGCGGCTCGAGTTCGTCGGTGGCTATCGCGCAGCAGGATCTGGCGCAGGAAAAGGGCGTGATCTTCATGTGCGCCCTCACCCATTCCAACGATACCACCGGCAAGGACCGGCGCCGTTTCGGCTTTCGGATGTTTTTCGACGCCTACATGACCGGCAAGGCGATCGCGCCCATCATCGCCAAGGAATACGGCAAGGACCGGCGCGCGTTTCATCTGACCGCCGACTACAACTGGGGGCATTCGCAGCTCGACTCGATGAAGCGCTTCACCGAGGAGCAGGGCTGGACCACGGTGCGCAACATCATGACGCCGCTGAGCACCACCGACTACAGCCAGTATCTGACTGCCGTGCTCAACAGCGATGCTGACGTGCTCGTCCTCAACCACTACGGTCAGGACGCAGTCTACTCGCTGACACAGGCGGTGCGCTTCGGGCTGAAAAACCGCCAGGCCAACGGCAAGCAGATGCAGATCGTGGTGCCCCTGCTCAGCCAGCTCATTGCCGAAGGCGTGGGCCCCGACAACATGGAGGGCGTCTACGGCACCGTGGAGTTCAATTACAAGCTGGACACCCCCGGGGCGCAGGCGTTCACGAAGGCCTACATGGACGAGTACGACACCGCGCCGGGTCAGGCGGGACACACCGCTTATACGCAGATGATCCTGTACGCCGATGCGGCCGAGCGGGCGGGTACGCATTATCCGCCGGAAGTCATCAAGGCGCTCGAAGGCTTCGAGTTCGACGGCGCAGGCTACGGCCCGACGCTGTACCGCGCCTGCGACCATCAGGGCTACCACCGCATCCTCGCCGTCCGCGGCAAGGGGAAGTCCGAGATGGAGAGCAAGTTCGACGTGTTCCAGATCGTGGGCCAGGTGGAGCGAGAGGACGTCATGTACCCCTGCGACCAGTTCGCTGGCGACCTGGGGCCGTACAAGCCGTCGAAGGCGAAAGCCTGAGGTCGCCCGACAGGCCCTGGTGGAAGAAGGGTTCGGCCGCGTCCGCCGTTCGTCGCGGACGTGGCCGATAATGATTCTCGGCTTGCCAGGGGTGCCCTGATTGTCCTCGTCATCCCGGAATCCCGGAGCGACATCCGGGATTCACGAGAATGACGAAAGTAGCGGATGATCAGGCCCTCCCTGGGGTGGAGCAGCAAGTATGGACCTCAGTCACCTGGCGCTGCAGTTGCTCACGGGACTGCAACTCGGGGCGATATATATCCTCATCGCCCTGGGGCTCACGCTGATCTTCGGCACGCTCGGAGTGGCAAACTTCGCGCACGGCGCGCTGTACATGATCGGCGCTTATGTGTGTTGGGTACTGGCGGGCCAGGTCAGCTGGTGGCTCGCGATCGTGCTCGTTCCCATTGTGCTGTTTGTGCTCGGCGTGATTCTGGAACGCGGGTTGATCCGGTTCTTCTATGATCGCCCGGTCACGGATCAGATCCTGGTGACTTTCGGCCTCGCGATCGTGATACAGGAAGCGTTCCGCTGGTATTTCGGCAGTGCGACGCAACCGTTCCCACCGCCACTCTGGGCGCTGATACCGGCCAATATCGGCATCGGCTTCTATCCGCCGTGGCGGCTGCTGATCATCGCCGTGACGATCGTCGTCGTGCTGGGCCTGTACGCGTTGCTCCGCTACACCCGCTTCGGGCTCGTGGTGCGCGCGGGCATGCGCGATGGCCAGATGGTGGGGTTCCTCGGCATCAACCTGCCGGTGCGCTTTACCATCGTGTTCGGGCTGGGCGCCCTGCTGGCGGGTATCGCCGGCATCATGGGGGGGCCAACCGCCGCGGTCAATCCGGATATGGGCATGGGTCTGCTGGTGCCCTCGTTTCTGGTTGTGGTCACCGGCGGCATGGGGAGCATCATCGGTGCCATCGTTGCTGGGCTGCTCTTTGGTGAAGCCCAGGCCCTGATGACCCTGTTCTATCCGCAGATGTCGTACGTGATCATCTACATCGTCGCCGCCGCGGTCCTGTCCGTGCTTCCACGTGGATTGTTCGGCGCCAGAGGGGTGATGGAGTAATGATGCGCTGGCTGTCTGTCGACTCGAGCGGCCGCGAGGCCGTGATCATGCTCGTGGCCGCTCTGCTGGTTGTGTTTCTGCCGGAGTTGCTGCCGCTCATATACGGTTATTCCGAGCTTGCCACGACGATAATCATTTTCGCGCTGTTTGCGCTGGGTTTCGATATCCTGCTCGGCCTCACCGGTTATCTCTCCTTTGGCCATGCCGCGTTCTGGGGCGTCGGTGCCTACGTGTCCGGATATTACCTGCTGCACGTGAGCAACAACGCGCTGGTGTCGATGCTGGTCGGCGTGCTCGTCGTCACCGTCATTGCGGTCATTCTCGGCCTGATCACGCTGCGCCGTCATGGCATCTACTTTGCCATTCTCACCCTTGCTTTTGCCCAGATGTTTTACTACGCGGTGCTGTCGCCACTGCAGCACTGGACGGGCGGGGACGATGGACTGAGCGGCATCCCCACGCCCTATTTGCTGGGCGGCATACCGCTGTCCCATTCGACCATGCATTATTTCGCCGCCTTCTGGGTGATACTCGGCGTCTATCTGGCGCGCCGCATCCGCCGCTCGCCTTACGGATTGATGCTGCGTGCGATTCATTCGAACGAGACGCGCCTGCGCCATTCCGGCATCAACGTGTTCCGCTACAAACTGATGGCCTTTGTCGTAAGCGGCATTTACGCCGGTCTCGCGGGTACGCTGTACGCAATCTACCAGACCTATGTGCCGTCCCACAGCCTGTACTGGACGACCTCCGGCGAGGTGGTGATGATGGCGGTCATCGGGGGCATCGGGACGCTGTTCGGTCCCATGATCGGCGCGGGCGTGGTGCTTTATCTGGAGAATGTGCTGTCCGGCGTTACCGCGCAGTGGCATCTCATCCTCGGGCTGATTTTCATGGGATTCGTGATCTTTCTGCCTGGCGGCATCATAGACGGGGTGCGCCGGCTCGCACGCGCCGTGTCGCGCGATCGCCGCTCCGCCACCGCTGAGGTCGCCCGGGAGGCCCCGGCGGAGCGGTCCTCGACCGTGCAGCAACCCATCGAACATGGCAAATAACGACGTGACGACGCATCCGTATCGCGGGGAAGGGGGCAGCCATGGCATTGCTTGAGGTCAAGGGGCTGGTCAAGCGTTTCGGCGGGCTGATCGCGACCAATCATGTCGATCTGAGCGTCGAAGCCGGCAGTGTGCATAGCATTATTGGCCCCAATGGCGCGGGCAAGAGCACGCTGCTCAACCAGATCATTGGCGGTTTGCGCCCGGACGAGGGCTCGATCGTGTTCGACGGGCAGTCGCTGATCGGCCGCCCGGCCCATGAGATTCACCAGATGGGCATTGCGCGCGTGTTCCAGAGCCCGGAAATCTATCCGGAACTCTCACTCATCGACAACGTGACCATCGCCGCGCTGGCGGCTCGCGATGGCGCGTTCAGCTTCAACGTCTTCCAGCATCCCCGGCGGCGCGGTGAGGTGGTGGCCACTGCCGAGGCCGCCCTCGAGGAAGTCGGGCTGGCGAATCGGCGCCATGACGAAGCGCGACACCTCTCGCGCGGGGACAAGCGGCGCCTGGAGCTTGCAATCTGCCTGGCGCCCCGTCCCCGACTGCTGCTGCTCGACGAGCCGACGGCCGGCATGTCCCAGCACGAGACCGGGAGCACGATCGATCTGCTGGCCCAGCTCGCCGAAGGGAGCATGGCCAACGTCATCATCGAGCACGACGTGAAGCTGGTATTTGCGCTGTCCGACCGCATTACCGTATTGCATCAGGGCGCCGTTATCGCCGACGGCACGCCGGACGAGATTCGCGAAAACGAGCGCGTCCAGAAAGCCTATCTTGGGGAAGCGGAACAATCATGAGTACGGTCGCCGTCGACAATGCCCCGGGCCATTATTTCGAATGCCTCGATCTGCACGCCTACTACGGCGAGAGCTATATCCTTCAGGGGATCTCGTTTACCGTCGAGCACAACGAGATTCTGACTCTGCTCGGTCGTAACGGTGCCGGCAAGACCACTACCCTGCGCGCCATCGCCCGCGCCAAGGACCCGACCCTGCGCCGCGGCGAGATCCTTCTCAAGGGCGAGGCCATTCATCATCTCTCCGTCCACCAGGCCGCGAGGCGCGGGATATCGCTGGTGCCGGAGGATCGGCGCATCATTCCCGGGCTGACCGTCGAGGAAAACCTGCTCCTGGCCCAGGTCGCTCCCAAATCGGGCTGGTCGCTGGAACGGATCTACGAGCATTTCCCGCGACTGGCCGAGCGCCGGCGCCAGGAGGGCATCACCCTGTCCGGCGGCGAGCAGCAGATGCTCGCCATCGCCCGCGCGCTCGCGCGCGACCTGTCCCTGCTGCTGCTGGATGAGCCCTATGAGGGGCTGGCGCCCCAGATCGTGGCCGAAATCGAGGCACTTCTCGTCGAAATCAAGAAGGCAGGACTGACCATTATCCTGGTTGAGCAGAACGCGGTTGCGGCGCTGCGCATCGCCGATCGTGCAGTCATCGTCGACGATGGGCGTATCGTGTTCAGCGGCGAGCCCGAAACCATCTCGGCCGACGAGGAACTGCGCCGGGAGTATCTGGCGGTGTGAGAGCTTGACGCTCCAGACCCTAGTCCGCTTTCCGCTTCGCCGCGCCGCGCAGGCCCAGCCACTTCTGAACTTCGGCCCGCAGGTCGCCGGAAAACGTCTTTGTGTCCCCTTCCGTCACGATGTGCCCGAGGCTGAGGACATACATGTAATCGGCCAGCTTGACGACCTGCTGGATGTTGTGGTCCACGAGCAGGATCGACACCTGCTGCTCCTCCCGGATCAGGTCGATCCAGTCGTAGACCCGGCGCGCGAAGCTGGGGGACAGCCCGACGGTGGGCTCGTCGATCAGCAGCACCCGCGGCCTGGCCAGCAGCGCCTTGGCGAATTCCACCATTTTTTGCCAGCCGCCGCTGAGGTTGCCGGCGCGCCAGCGCAGGTACGGCTCGAGTTCCGCGAACCGCTCGATCGCGGCGCCGATGTCGCTGCCGCGCTTCCTGGCGATGAATTCGAGGTTCTGCCGTACCGACAGGTAGGGGAACAGCCCCGATTGCTGCGGCAGCATGTAGAGGCCGCGGCCGATGCACTGGTGCGGCGCGATGTTGGAGATATCTTCCCCGTGCAGCGATATCCGGCCGCTGTGCGAGCGCACGAAGCCGATCGCCGTCATCAGCAACGTGGACTTGCCGGCGCCGTTGAGGCCGATCAGGCCGCGCAGGGCGCCTTCCGGCACGCTCAGGGAGATGTCCTGCAGGATGTTCAGATCCCGGGTATAGCCCGAATAGACCCGATCGAAGGCGAGGGCGGGCGTTGAACCCTCCGTGGTCACTACCGTATTCATTCGCCGTCCTCCTGCGTTGCCCACGCTTCTCCCCCGAGGAACGAATCGACGACGAAGGTATCGCCGAGGACATCGTCGAGGGGGCCGTCGGCCAGGATGCGGCCTTCACCCATGGCGACCAGCCGCTCGGTCAGCCCGTAGAACGCGGGAATGTCGTGGCTGACGATGAGAAATGTCTGGCCCTGGCGATGGCGCTCCACCACGTAGGCGTTGATGATTTCCTTGATCGTCGGGTGGATTGCCGCGAAGGGTTCGTCGAGCACGACCAGTTTCGGTTCCACCATGAAGCAGGCCGCGATTTCCAGAAGTTTTTGCTGCCCGCCGGACAGGTGGTCGGCCGGATCATCAGCGAGCCGCGCCAGCGTCAGCTCGTCCAGCAGGGATGCGGCGCGCCGCTGCGCGAGCTTGTGTTCGATGCCGGCAGCGGCGGCGCTGACCAGCAGGTTGTCCCTTACGCTCAGACGCGGAAAATTGCGCGTCAGCTGAAAGGTGCGGCGAACGCCGCGCAGGCTGACCTCATAGGGTTTCAGCCGATCGACCCGTTCCCCGTCCAGGACGATGCGTCCGCCGTCCGGCGGCAGAAAGCCGGTGACGATGTTGACCAGCGTCGTCTTGCCGGCGCCGTTCGGACCGATCAGGCCGACGCTTTCGCCTGCTTCGATCTCGAACGACACGCCGTTCAGCACGACGTTGCCGAGGAAGCGCTTTTCCACTGCCTCGACCGACAGTAGGCTCATGGCGCGTTTTTCTCCTGGTCCGCGATGCGACCACCCGGAGGTGTCCGCTGTCGCCGCCGGCGCAGACGCTCGACCAGCCCCCACAGACCTTCGCGGAAAAACCGGATCACCAGGATCATCAACAGGGAAAATACCAGCAGGTGCGCCACGCCGATCGATCGCAACGCCTCGTCGCCGACCTCCACGATGAAGGCGCCGATGATCGGTCCCGGCAATGTACTCATGCCGCCGATGACGACCATTGCGATCACCAGGCCCGACTCCAGTACGTTCCCGATCTGCGGGCTCGCGAGGTTGAGAAAGTGCACGTAGAGTGCACCGGCGAATCCGGACAGCGCGCTGCTGAGGGCGAACAGGAAGATCTTCCAGCGCACCACGTCGACGCCGCGCGAGGCGGCAGCAAGCTCATCGTCGCGCACGGCCTGGATGAACAAACCGATCCTCGATTGCAGCAGCAGTTGCACGATCAGGTGGGTTACCAGCAGGGCGACGAGAAACACGTAGTAATAATCGATCCGGCTCAGATCGAGGATGCCGGGCAGCGCCAGGCCCAGAGCGCCGCGCGTCACCTCGTAAGAGTTGGAGACGACAATGCCGACGACCTCGAGAAAGGCGAAGGTCGTCAGCGCCAGATACGGGCCGCGCATCTTCAGCACGATGCGCCCGAGACCATAGCCGATGATGTACGTCACCGGTATCGCCGCCGCGATCCCGGCGATTGGCGGTACGCCGAAATGGAAGTTCAGCACACCCGTCGTGTACGCACCCAGCATGCTGAACGCGGCCGGCGCCAGCGAAAACTGCCCGCCGTAACCGGAGAGCAGATTCCAGGCACAGGCCAGGATGGCGTAGTACAGGGCGATGACGAACACGCCCTGCCAGTAGGGCTGGGTCACGATCCAGGGCAGGGCAGCCAGAACGACGAAGATGACGACGATGGTCCGGGTCTGCCAACTGCGGCTTGTCATCAGGCGCTCGCGAGGCCGTGCCCGCGGCCATTCTCTCGCAAGACTGCGCGGGTGCCCCCGCGGCCCCGCGAGCGCCCGATGACAGGCCCCGGCGCAATGCGCGTCATCAGACTTCCCGCGCCCGCTCGCCGAACAGGCCCCACGGACGGAAGACCAGTACCAGAATCATCAGCAGGAAGCCGAATGCGTTCTGGTAGGCATAGGACACGTAGACGGAGCCCAGGGCCTGGATGACCCCGAGCAGCAAACCGCCGACAACGCTGCCGGTGACGGATCCCATTCCGCCGAGGACGACAACCACGAACGCCTCCGCCGCGGGCAGGGAGCCGACGTGGGGATAGGCATGGTAGAGCGGTGCCAGCAGCCCGCCGGCCAGCCCGGCGAGGCCGCCGCCAATGGCGAACACGAGTATGCTCGCCCGGGCCGTGTTGATGCCTGAAAGAGAGGCGCCGAAACGATTTTGGGCCACGGCCTGGATCTGCTTCCCCCACGGCGTAAACAGGATGAATATGCCGAGCGCTACCATCACCACCACGGCCACTCCGAGCGTGACCACCCGCTCTCCGTTGAGAAATACGAAACCCAGCTGGACGCGCGCCAAATGCGTCAGCTCGGGGCCGCGGTAGGAATTCGGACCGATCAGCTGCGTCGCCAGATTCATCAGAAACAGCGACAGGCCGAACGTGATGATGATGGAGTATTCGTCGCGCAGCGCGGAGGATTTGGAATAGCCGGTGTAGAGCGGCGTCATCAGCAGCCGTTCCACCAGGACCCCGACGATGGCCGCCAGGCCGAACGCGCTGATCACGCACAGCCAGGGATTCCAGCCCCATTCGAGTCCCGGAAGCGTATAGGCATACGCGCCGAGCATGTAGAATTCGCCATGGGCGAAGTTCACGACCTTGAGAATGCCGAATATCAGCGTCAGGCCGACGGCGACCAGAACCCAGAAGATACCCGTGATCAGCCCATTGATTAAAACACTGATGAATAGCTGCATGGATGCCCGGATGTTCAGACGGCTCAGTGGAGCAGCGGCGTTTCCACTCGGCCGCTGCCCGTTTGTTGTTTCGTTATGTCGCTACCCGAGTCTGTCTTACGGGTGCTTCAGCAGCTTCACGTTCAGCGGCTTGCCGGGGCCCTTGATGAGCGTGCTCTTCGCCACCGGCTGGTTCACGGCCGTGAACTGATAGGCCACGTGGGGAATGTCTACCCACTGCTGAAAGGTCACGCCGGATTTTTGCGAGAAAGTGATCGTGCCGCGTGTGCCTTCGTCGTGGGCATCCTTCAGTGCCTTGAGCACGGCGTCGGCGTCGGTGCTCCCGGCCTTGTCTATCGCGTCCGCGATCACGAACAGCGAATCGGCTGCCTGAAAGATGAGCCGTCCCGGGGCCTTGCCGGTCTTCTTTTTGTAGGCGTCGCGCACCTCGTTACCGAGCTTGGTCAGCTTCATGGAAGGATGAAACCAGCCCACGGTAATCATGTACTGGCCGGCGTTGTCCACGTTGCTCCAGAAGTCCGGATAATCGGCGATCCCGCCACCGTCGATCAGCCACGTCTTGGCGCTGGGCGCGATACCCTGGCCGTACAGCTGGCTGATCAACAGGTAGCCGGCCGGCGGCAGCATGAGTTCCACCACCACGTCGGGCGGGTTGCCTCGCAGGGGCAGGAGCGACGGCGTGAAGTCGCTCGCCGTGCGATCGAGTACGTGATAGGTGTACGAGATATTCGGCGCCGTCTTCTTGAGATCGGCCTGGATGTCTTTTGCCTGTCCGATGCCCCAGTCGGTGTTTTCCGCAAAAGCCACCACCGTTTTGGCACCCATGTCCTTGATGACGTCCGCCACACCGTCGGCGGCCAGGGCGTTCCACGGGCTGACGTTGTACACTTCCGGATAGCCTTTCTCGCGTACCGTATCCGACCAGCAGTTGGTATTGACAAACGGGACGTGGTGCTTGTGCACGACCGGCAACTCGGCCAGGCAATCGGAACTCTGGTGCTCTCCCGCGATGGCCACCACGTGGTCCTGGGTGATCAGCTGTTCGGCACCGGAACGGGCCTTCTGTGGCAGGCCGGAGGTATCCTCGACATCAAGCTTGATCTTTTTCCCCAGCACGCCGCCGTTGTCGTCGATGATCTTCTCTGCAATATGCAATCCCGTCAGTACCTGAGTGCCCTGGATGACGGAGCCGGGTGGCGACTGCGTCACCAGCACGCCGATGGGAACCGTCTCTGCGGCAGGTGCCGTACCGGCGAGGGCCATGCCTCCCAGCCCCACCGCTGCCACTGTCGCTATCCAGCTTCTTCCTGGCCATTTGATTTGCATGTCATGATCTCCTCTGTGCCGACTGCTGGCGTGGTTTGGTCGGCACCCGATGAAGAGGCTCGACTCTCGTCCCCACCTGCCGAATTGCAAGGCGATAGTGCGGGGCTATGAGAGCGGCTTCCTGTCGGGTCTGTTGGCGGGCACCACGCCGGGATGAAAATCGGGCGTCACGCCGCTTTGAAAATGACCGGATTATTGCGCGGCGGCCGATTGCGATTCTTTGATCTTTCCCAGGGCCTGCTCACAATCACCCACGAGGCGGCGCGGGTGATTGTGAGCAGGCCCTTACAATAGTTGACGCTGAGGAGAAAAAGTCAAGCAAGCACACCCTCTCCCGTGTGCGGTAGAGGGTGGTGAAAACGTTCGCGTATTCAGGAGGAGGGTGTCTGCCGCCAGGTGCGCCAGGTCGACGTCAACGCCCACCCGACATTTCCGGTACCTGCTCCCCGATTTTCTCCAGATCCGCCGCTCCGCGGGCGACGACGGAAAGCAGTACGGTCACGATTGTCGAAATCCCCAGGGCGTACAGAAAGGGGGGCAATGTCGGCACCGCACCGGGGAAGGTGGCGAGCAGGATGCCGTTCGTCAGGGAGCCGGTTGTGACCCATCCCGGCGCGATCGCACCGACGATGCCCGCCAGGCAGCCGGCAAGCGCGGCGCCGGGAGTCGTTCGCTTCCACAACCCCAGCAATGCCGGCACGACGGCGGTGGTGCAAAGCAGATCGGCGATGAGGAACAGCCGCAGTACCGAGTACCCCTGAATCGCCACGATTGCCGCTGGAATCATCAGCAGTACGGTGATCCAGCGTGCGCCGGCCAGACTGATGGACGGCAGCTCCGCAGTCACCAGCGCAGCCAGGCCGCTTTCGAGCGTGTCGACGGACGAGGCGACCAGCGCGATGGTGAGCACCAGCACCACCAGGGTCAGCCATGCCGGCGCGTTGTTCAGCAGGGCGAAAAAGGGCGTCGGCGGCGAGCCCATCGGCAGGCCCTCGGCCGCGGCCAGCAGGCCCAGCAGGCCGACCAGCATCACCGCGAAAAACGTCGTCACGATACCGATGCCGGCGCCGCGCATCAGCGCGCGCCCGTCGCGTGCGGCCCATACCCGCTGCCAGTAACCCTGATGAAACATGTTCGCGGTGGTAACGGCGATGATCAGGGTAAGCGCAATGCCCAGCCCGTTGCCGTCGACCCGGAGCAGGTCGGAAGTGTAGACCGCGTGCATGGGCTCCCGGCTGGCGAACAGGATGGCGGCGGTGGTCACGATCAGCAGAAGAATGAGCAACCAGGCTTGCCAGCGGTCTGTTTCCAGGCTTGCGCGCAGACCGCCGTATGCCGTGTAGGCGAGGGTGATGATCAGCACGGCGGCAATCGTGACGCGGCCGTCCAGCGGCGACAGAAAGGCGGTGATTGCGCCCGCGGCGGTCAGCTCGGCGGTGACGAACACCAGCATGTAGAGGATGGACAAGGCCACGACATAGGCGTGAAGGGTGCGCCCGAAGCGCAGCCGCACGAATTCCGCGAGGCTGTGGCCTGATGGGAGCAGGCGCCGCAGGCGGATGCCGAGGATGGCGAAAACGAGAAACGGCAGTCCCGAGCCGATGGCATAGCCGAGTACCGGCACGATACCGTCGAAGGCGCCAACCTCGGGTGGCGCGAACAGAATCCACGCGCCCATGCCGGAAGCAAGGAGGGAGAGACCGAGAATGCCTGCGCCCTGGCTGTTGCGGGCGACGATGTAGTCATCGACGCTGCCGGGTTGCCCCCGAACCCGAAAGCCGATCCACGCAAACGCGAGCAATGCCGCGAGCAACACGACAAAAGCGGTAATGGCACTCATGATGACGAAATCCCTCCGCCGGCATTATCCGGTTCAGGTTCCTGGGGTCTGCGCGGGCTGCGCACTCTCAGCACCCTTGGAAGGGGCTCCCCCAACGTCCGGCGTTCAGCCTACCGTGAGCCGAATCGGCGCGCAAGTCATGCGGAAATGATGTGCGGGTGGCTTTACGTTAATCTGTGCATAACACCCTCCAGGGAGAGGGCGATCAGGAATAAACACCCATGCGTTCATCTCTGACAATCAGCGCTACACGCGCCAATGCGGCGATGCCGTTCACCGTCACTGCCGCCGTGAGCGTTATCGCCGGTGGCCTGCTGGCGGCCGCGTTCGCCAGCGATCCGGGTCGCTACGCCGTATGGGCGTCGGCCTATCTGGTGCTGGTGGTGGGGGTCATCCAGTTCGCGCTTGGCCTCGGCCAGGCGCTGCTGGCGGCGGAAGTCCCGGCGGCGGGACTGGTTGCCAGCGAATGGATCGTGATGAACCTCGGCAATGCTGCCGTCATCGTCGGCACCCTGATCACCTTCCCATCGCTGGTCGCGGTCGGGGGTGCCCTGCTGGTGATCGCACTGGCCCTGTTTCTTTACGGGACAAGGACCGCGCGACCGCACTGGTCCACCTACACGTATCGCATTCTGCTGATACTCGTTCTGCTGAGCATCGCGATTGGCGTGGGATTGTCCGCGAGCCGCGGCTGACAGGGGAAAGTCCGGACTCCCCGGCCGCGCTGCCCTGCGCCGCGGTCGGGGGCCGGAAAAAC
>CAZYIP010000010.1:0-37639 GCA_964646895.1 uncultured Salinisphaerales bacterium
AGCAGGGGCGCATCCCTGATCCAGAGCTTCGCGCCCTGCGGACCGACTGTCGCATTGAGCGGCGTCCCGGCCGGCAGGCGGCCCCAACTCTGCGCCTCCAACTCATGGTCGCCCATCGTGAGTTGCCCCGAAAGCACCAGGAATTCCAGCCCGCGCTCGTTCGTGACCACCACGGATGCATCCGCAAGCCACTCCTCACGCCGCACCTGCTCGTAACCATCGTCGAACAGGATTGTCGCGGCGGCGCCTCCCGGTCGCGGCTCGACACTTCGGCCTTCGCCGGGCCGTCGGACAATCGGTTCCTGATCGCTCATGCGAAACTGCCAGAGCCGCACGAAAATGGTGCAACCTGCCGCGGAAGCCGGCACATGAGACGTGCCTGGCGGATTGCGAAAATAGCTACCGGCCGGATAATCGCCGTGCTCGTCCTGGAACACGCCATCGAGCACCAGGATTTCCTCGCCGCCGCCATGGGTGTGGCGCGGGAAGGCGCTACCGGGAGCATAGCGCACGATCGACGTGGCGCGTGCGACCTCGTCGCCAATGCGGAACAGCATGCGCCGCTCCACACCGGTCGCCGGGCTCGCGATCCAGTCCAGTTTCGCGGCATGGACAATGACGGGTAGTGACAGATTGTCATGAATACGCATGGTGATTTCGCTCCATGGTCAGTACCATCCGGAACTTCACGTCACCGGCCGGCGGGCACACTGGCCAGCCGCTGCAACAGCAAGGCGCAGAGGCCGGGAAAGATCGTGCCGCCGATCCCGACCAGCACGACCTTGACAACGATCTTCGTTGTGTCCCTCACGAACCTTCCCTTGTAATGGACGAGGTGCGACGCGCCATCGCGGCCACCGTCAGCGCCGCCACCGCAAGAGCGAGTGGCGCGACGGACACCCACAGCACCGTGTTCCAGCCATACGAGGTCAGCAGGCTCCCCGAGTAAAATGACCCCACTGCCATCGTCCCGAAAACGATGAAGTCGTTGAGTGTCTGGACGCGCGTTTTCTCTTCCGGCCAGTGGCATTCGAGCACCATCGCCGAAGCGCCAATGAAGCCGAAGTTCCATCCTATACCCAGCAGGAGTTGGCTAACGGACTCTCAAGGCACCACCGGACGCCCTTCCTGTGTCCATTCCAGCATGGAGCCGTCGTACAAACGAGTTTGCTCGTTGCCTACTATCTCGTGGATGACAAACCAGGCGCCGGCGGCGAGATGTCCGGTGTTGCAATAGGTGATGGTTGGTGCAGCAGCATCGATACCCAGTTCTGGCAAGATCTTTTTGTATTCCGCTTTAGTCATGAAATAGGACGCGTCTCCGTCCTTGCGAACAATGGCGTCCGTCGGAAAATTGCGCGCACCGTTGATGTGCCCGTAGTCGTGCACCACCTTGCTTTTGCTGATCCCGAGAAATTGCGGCACTGGGCGAGCATCAACCAGCTGAATGCCGTTGCCGTGCGCCTGTGCAACCGTGCTGCTGTCTGCCGACCAATGCATGCTCGCGTCCCTGGCCGTCCAGTTCCCCGGCATCGGCTGCGCGGGATCGGTGCTGATCTCATAGCCGGCCTGGAGCCAGGCGGCCATACCGCCGTTGAGTATGGCAACGTCTGTGCTGCCGAGAGTCTTCAGCGTCCAGTACAATCGTGCGGCCGTATCGAGCGTGCCGGTGCTGTCTCCCGGTGAGACAATGACCAACGGCTTGTCGCTATCGACACCAGCATCTCGCATGATGCTCTCGAATTCGAATGCCGACGGAAGCATGAACCTGATTTCGCGACCATCAATCTTGCGGGTAGTGCGGACATCGTTGAAGTCGATCAACCGTGCGCCAGGAATATGCCCTCCCACTGCGATAAGTCGTTTTTTGCCCTCCTTGTCGACACGGTAGCGCGGTGGCGCGGTGAAACTTTGTGGTTGCCCGCGAACATCCACGACAGTGACGTCGTCGAGATGGCCATGTAACCACTGCGCATCCACCATGGGTCCGGGCAAACCCGCTGCATGGGCGTGCAGCGAGACCAAAGCGAGTGCGGTACCGATAAGGGCCCACCATTTGAAACGTTGTGCTGAATGCATTTTTATTCTCCCGGTCGGATGATCTGAAAGCGGGGACAGGATCGACTCACTCGTGCTGAGGTTCCGACAATGTCGGGCCCCGTCACTGCAACACTGATTTCTCCATATCCAGAAATACCCGATACGCATTGCGCTTGTTGGTCGCATCGAAAGCGGGCAGGTGCGCGTAGCGCGACCAGTCGACCTCCTTGTAAGCCTCCTCGAAATCTTCCCAATTCTCGACGGCCGCACGCATGTGATCTCGGACATACTTCAGGTAGGCATCGGTGAAGTCGATGGCTTCGAGGGCGTTATTCGACGGATTACCGTGGCCCGGAATGATGAAGCGCGGATTGAGCTTGCGCACGGTCGCCAAACCCTTGAGCCAGTTCTCCACATCGACGTCAGGCCCATCCAGCGCCGGTATGCGATGGTTCTGCACGATATCGCCCGTAAACAGGACACCCGCCGGTTCCACCATCATCATGCTGTCGCTGGGGGAGTGGGCTGGACCCGCGTAAATGAGCTTGAACCGAGAATCGCCGAGCTTTAACGTGAGCCGGTCATTGAAGGTGATATCCGGCTCGACCACTCGGGTATTGTCGTTCACCCAAGGAGCCAGCGCCTCCCGTCGTTGCGCCAATCGGCGGCTCGCCACGTCACCTTGAATGCTCGCCTTGTTGCCGTGGATGTACACGGAGGCTTTCTCCTGCGCGATGATCGTGGCGCCGGTGTGATCCTTGAATGCCTGCAAGCCATAGATATGGTCTGCATGATAATGGCTGACCACCACGTATTCGATCGGTTGATCGGTGACCTTTCGTATCGCTTGTATCAATGCGAAACCCAGCGCCGGTGTCCCGAGCGCATCGAAGACCACCACACCAGCCTTGGTAACCACGAAACCGGCGTTCGATGTGAAGCCCTCGTTGGCCTTGTCCGGAACGGCCGGCAGTCCGAGCACGTAGTACACGTTCGTGCCTTGAACGTGTTGTGCGTGTACCGGCACGTCGATCGGCGGGTAGGGGTTCGATTCCGTTGCCAGCACCTGCGGCGACGCCAAGCCCAGGGTCACGGCGAATGCCACCCCGACACAACTTTTCGCGCAGTAATCAATCCACTGCAAGCGCTTCATATTGCCTCCGTTTCTTTTTGATTCAGCGGCTTGGCCAGACGCCTGCCTCGCGAGCCATTACGGCCTGGCGTCTCGTTCGTGCGGGTTACGAGTCCATCCTCAACTGCTTATAACCATAACATAGGAAAATATAGCAGAATCGAATATATGTATGGTAACGAATACTGAGTGCTGTGCTCCACGAGTCCGGTGTGTCCGGCGATTGTCCCATTCGCCCGGTATCCGTTCGGTGGCCCTGTTCGAAGAGATCGCAAACTTGCATGCACTGCAGACGGACCCACAGGCAGCCGACCGCTTGCGTCAAATTCCGGTGGATATGGGGAGTACAATTTAAGGTAGCATCTACGGTACAGATTCATGCTGCACCATCGAAGCCGCGACCCGGACGGTCGCCTGAACAAGCAAAAAGGACTAGGTGCATGGCCGATAAACAAGACCAGAAAGCACTCCACGAAATCATCGCCAAAACGCTGATGGAGCAACTTGCAAGAGGCGCGGCGCCCTGGCAAAGGCGCTGGGATCCGGATGTCTCTGCGGGATTGCCGATGAATCCGACGACCGGCATCCGGTACAAGGGAATCAACGCGATCATATTGGCCGCTCAGGACCGCAACGACCGGCGCTGGATGACCGCCGAGGAAAGCCAAAAGCTCGGCGCCGAGGTGCGCCAGGGCGAAACCGGCACGCCCGTCATGTACTGGCACTTCTCGAAAATGCAGGACAAGCTCGACGCGAACGGCAAACCGCTGCGAAATTCCGACGGCGACAACATTCAGGAGCGGGCGCGACTGCAGCCCTGCGAGATGTTCCTGACCAGTGTGTTCAATGCCGAGCAGATTATTGGCCTGCCGCCGCCGGTGCGAAGATCGACGCATTTGCGCAACCCCGCCGATCGGGCCGAACAGATGCTGGAGGCATCGGGTGCGACGATCCGCCACGGCAATACCGGGCGGCCTTTTTATGACGTGGCCAGCGACACGATTCACCTGCCTGCAAAGAGTCAGTTCATCAGTGAGAATCAGTATTACACGGCAGCCGTCAACCAGTTGTTCCATTGGACCGGCCACGCGTCGCGGCTGGAACGGGATATGACGCACCCCTTCGGCAGCGAGGGGCATTCCAGAGAAGCGTTGCGCGCCGGCATTTTCTCCATGTTCATGGCCGAGGAACTGGGCACCAGCCAGGATCCCGCTCAGCATGCCGCGCATACGAACACATGGATAAAAATACTGGAAGAGGATCCGACAGAGATCCTTCGCGCAGCAAACGATGCCGAGTCGGCACTTGCCTATCTGCATGGGCTTGAACAGCAACGGGTACAGGAGCAGGCAGCCGCGGAGCAAACGGTCGATTTGAGAATCATGCGGCTGGATGAGGCACTGAAACAGGATGTCGCGGACGTCTGGACGCTACAGCACCTGGAAGCCGGCACTTTGACAACGGTTCTGGAAACCGCCGACGCACGGCAATTGGAATACGTGAAGAGCGTGCTCTACGCGATGCAGCCCCTCGACGAGATGGAGAACGAGTTCTGGAGCCAGCACAAACTGCCTGCGGACAGCCGCCTGGGTGAGAAAATTTACGCCGCCTCTGTCTACGTGGCGGACCGTCACTTTGCCCTGTCCGGTGCCGCCGGCGAACTCTTCGATTCCATGTACCCGGATGGCTATCCTACCAATGGAAAGGAAGATCCGTGGATAATGAGGGCCGCGGGACACGAGCTGGCGAAGAGGCAGCATGAGCGGATATTGCTACAGGAGCGGGTTGCATCGCGGGCTGAAGAGCAATTCGGGGCGCTGCCCCCCGAACCTCGGCCGACCGCTTATACGGTCGAAAAGGGGATTCAACCAACGCCTGGTGTACGAACTCATGCAGACGGCACGCTCCATGTGCCAGCCTACGATGCGAATGGCAAGCTATGGGCCGTGCAAACCATCGGGGCGGATGGCCGCGAGCAGTTTCCGCCATACGGTCGCAGAGCGGGCTGCTTTCATCCCGTGGGCGGCTTCGAGGCGCTGGAGCGTGCCCCGGTTCTGGTGATTGGGCAGAGTTATGCCACCGCCGCAAGCCTGGCCCACGCCCTCGATCATGCGACCGTGGCCGCTTTCGAGTCCGGTAATTTGCAGGAGGTTGCCGAGTCTTTGCACAAAAAATTCCCCGGCAGACCGGTCATCATTGCTGGAGATGACGATCGGCACCTGAGTGCTGCAAGGCTGGTCAACCAGAGCCGGAGCGACGCTGCACTGGCGGCGCACGCAGTCAAGGGGAAAGCGGTATTTCCGATTTTCGCGCCGGGTGAGGTACCCGAACACCTGGGCAATGGGCAGTACAGCGACACATTCACAAGCTTCAATGATCTCGCGAGCCGCAGTGTACTTGGCGCAGAAGGGCTGAAACGACAGATTGGTACCGCAGTCGACGTGGCACTGCTGGACAAGGCAACTCAGCTTCAGTCAAGACGGCTGAAACGCGCGGAGAAGCGTCGTCAACAGGGGCCGCGACCGAAGAAGTAGCGATGAGCTGATTTCGTATGGCGCAGGACCTGGTGAACAAGGAGAGAGCGCTATGCAGACGAATCAGATTCGGGCGCTGGTGTTCGATGTCTTCGGCACCGTCGTGGACTGGCGCAGCAGCGTTACACGTGAAGGCGAAGCGTTTGCTGCGCGCCACGGCATTACCGGCGTCGACTGGGAAGCTTTCGCGCAGGACTGGCGGGCCCTGTATCAGCCGGCCATGGAGCGTGTTCGCAGCGGCGAATTGCCGTTCACCAGGCTTGACGTGCTGCACCGCTGGAACCTGGATGAGCTGCTCAAACGCTACTCCATCGGCGGCATTTCCGAGGACGACATCGAAGATTTCAACCGTGCCTGGCATCGTCTGGATCCATGGCCGGACGTGCTCGATGGCCTGCAACGACTGAAATCCCGATTCATTCTCGCACCATTATCCAACGGCAACGTGGCGCTGATGGTCAATATGGCGCGCCGTGCCGGTCTGCCCTGGGATGCGATTCTCGGCGCGGAGGTCGCTCGCGCCTACAAACCGCAGGCGCAAGCTTACCTTTCCGGGGTCGAGATGCTCGGACTGGCGCCGCATCAGGTCATGATGGTCGCGGCGCACAACGACGATCTCGTCCACGCCAGAGCGTGCGGGCTACGCACGGCGTTCGTCCCACGCCCAACGGAATACGGCTCACGCCAACGCCGCGACTACCACGCCGAGCATGACTTCGACGTGATCGCGGACGATTTCCGCGACCTCGCCCGGCAGCTCGGCTGATCCGGCAGATTCGAAAAAGCCGGCTACCGCCGCGTATTTGCCAGCAGCCGCAGCAACTCCAGGTACAGCCAGACCAGGGTCACCATCAGCGAGAAGCCGCTGTACCATTCCATGAACTTCGGCATGCCCGCGGTCGATGCGCGCTGGATCATGTCGAAATCCAGGGTCAGGCTGAGGGAGGCAATCGCGACGATGACCAGGCTGATACCAATGCTCAGCGTGCTGCCGCCGAACAGCATGGATGTATTCACGCCAAACAGGCCGACGATCCAGGTTCCGATGTAGAACAGGAAAATGCCGCCGATCGCGGCAGTCAGCCCCATCCGGAATTTTTGCGTGACCTTGATGATGCCGCTGCGATACAGAAACAGCATGACCGCCATGATGCCGAACGTCAGCGCAACGGCCTGGAGGGCGATGCCCTGCGCCTGCGCGTTGTAAATCGCCGAAATGCCACCAATCGCGCAACCTTCGGCAAGCGCGTAGAGCGGCGCTGTAACCGGCGCCCAGTTCGGCTTGAAAATGGTGGCGAACGCAAACACGAGACCGACGATCAGCCCGCCCCACATGTACGGCATGATGGCGGCCGGATCGGCTGGATTGTAGTGCGACCAGGTCCAGCCGGCGGTAATCAACAACAGCACGAACAGCACGATCGTCTTGTTGATCGCGCCGCCGAGCGTCATTCTCTCGCCCACCGCGGTCTGCGCCGCATTGCGGAATGCATCCGTGCGAAATGCGGGATTGCTTGATTTCATCAGGTTAGAAGCCATTGCGCTACCTTTTGTCAGTCCCATACCGAGTCTGTACGTCCCTGTCATGCGACGCCAGTCTTGCTGTTGCAAATAATACAATCAATAAATTGCGCGCGAAATATCCCGGCTCAACGCCGGCTTACTCACCCTGAATGGTAACGGTCACACGCCGTCGGTGTCCCTGTGCCCGGTGCTCCCAGAGGAAGATGCCCTGCCATGTGCCGAGGGCGAGGCGTCCGCCAGTGATGGGAACGCTCAGACTGGCGCCGGTGAGGATGGAACGCACGTGCGCGGGCATGTCGTCGTCACCTTCAGTGTTGTGGCGGAACATCGGGCTGCCGTCGGGCACCAGTTGCGCCATGAAGGTTTCCAGGTCGCGGCGCACGTCCGGGTCGGCGTTCTCGCACAGCATCAGCGAAGCGCTGGTGTGATGGATGAACACATGACAGACTCCGGTGGCGATGCCGCTGTCCAATACTGCGCGCTGTATCTCGCCGGACAGGTCGCGTGTGCCTCGCCCGGAGGTCGAAACCTCGATCGTATCCTGAACAATCATATGCAGTCCCTCTGAACAAACCTCTCTAACAAACTGATGCGGCGGGACATTTTCAACTGTCACTCATGCAGCCCAAAAATGGCGCCAACAGGAAAACCGGCCCTCTTGCCCCCATGTATTTCATTTGTTGCGAAACGATGTTAAAAGGCGGTTGACAAGCGCATGGAGCGATCTCCTTCGACACAGGTACATCGACTTCTATGAGCAAGAAAAAGCTCCCACTGGACGATAGCGACGAGTTCGACATCGGCGAAGACGACAACTGGGGAGAAGAGACAGCCGACGATCCTCCGCTGACCGTACCGCCGGGGCGGCCTCGCCGGCGGGACTGGCGTGATGCCGAACGATACCGGGAGGAACGCGAGTTGCGCCGTCAGATCGGGGACCTGGACTGGTTCGAGGACCTGGACCGGGACCGACGCCCGAAGCATCCACCGCCGGCCAAGCGATGATTACCGCCGCGTAGCCTCGTCGGCGACGGCGAGGCGCGCCTGCAGAAATTCGAACGCGGCATCCACGTTCTCCGTGATCCGGAACAACTCCAGATCTTCCTCCAGGATCAATCCCTGCTCCACGAACAGCTCGAAGTCCACCAGCCGCTCCCAGAAGCGACGCCCGAACAGCACGACCGGAATCTGGCTCTTCTTGCCGGTCTGCACCAGCGTCAGCACCTCGAACAGCTCGTCCATGGTGCCGAACCCGCCGGGAAAGATGACCAGCCCGCTGGCCAGGTTCAGAAACCAGAATTTGCGCATGAAGAAGTAGTGAAATTCCAGATCCAGATTCTTGTTCAGATAACCATTGCTGTGCTGCTCGAACGGCAGCGCGATATTCAGCCCCATCGACAGTTCCTGGTTGACCTCACAGGCACCACGGTTTGACGCCTCCATGATGCCCGGCCCGCCGCCGGTGCAAATGAAGAATCGCTCGTCGCCGCGGTGCTGCTCGGTGGTCCAGCGCGCCACCCGCGCCGCCAGTTCGCGCGCCGCCTCATAGTAGTCCAGGCCGTCCGGGGTGCGCGCGACGCTGCGGCGGGTGCGGGCAGAACCGAAGAAGATCACCGCCCTGCGCACTCCGAAGCGTTCGAACTGCTCCTTCGGATGGAAGTACTCCGCCATGATGCGCACCGGCTGTGCGCCGTGGCTGGTCATGAAATCAGGATCGTTGAACGCTTTGGTCATTCGTTTTTCCGAGTTGATTCGAGAAGAAGTGGCGCACACGCGCGCAACCGGGCCTTGCGCGGGAGTGGTGATGGCAAACGGAGCCACACGGGGCAAAGACTTTCAGTATATCAGGCCGTCACACCGGGCCGCACAGGCGCTGCATGCTCTTGAAAACGGTACCGCAACCCCCACTTTGCTGGTAACGCAGCAATCACTGGCTGCACTACCATCAACAACGGAGGTGAGCGCGTATGTTAAGCAGCATATGGAGCCTTGACGCCCCCTTTTTCAGCGACTTCGAACGGCTGCGGCGCCAGGTCGAAAGCGTGTTCGATTTGTCCGAGCCAGGGGGTATTCGTTCGGTACCGCGGGGCGCCTTCCCGCTGGTCAATATTGGTGAGACCGAAAAAAACGTACTTGTGTTCGTGTTCGCGCCCGGCGTGAGCGCCGATGACATGGATGTGAGCATCGAGAAAAACCTGCTGACCATCCGCGGCAAGCGCGAAGCGAACGCGGATAACGGCGACGGCAAGCAGCGCACGTCCCACCGCCGCGAGCGCTTTCACGGCAGCTTCAGCCGCGTGATTTCGCTGCCGGACACGGTGGACCCCGACAGCTGCAACGCCCGGTTCCGGCATGGCGTGCTCGCAATCACCATCGACAAGCGGGCGGAAACACAGCCGCGCCGCATCACCGTACAGACACATTGAGCGGGAGGTTGACAACCATGGCTGAACAGACCACCAGCAACGTGGCAACGCCGGCGGAGGCACGCGCGTCAGCCCCGCAGGCAACCCGGCGCGAAATCGATGTGCTGCCGCCGGTGGATATTTACGAGGATGAAAACGGCATCGTGCTCAAGGCGGATTTGCCGGGGGCACGGAGCGAGGACCTGGAAGTACACGTCGACAGCCAGGTGCTGACCATAGAAGGCCCGATTCACGTCGACGTGCCGGAAGCCTTGCGTCCGGCCTTCGCCGAGATGCGCGGCACCCGCTATGTGCGCCGATTCACCCTCAGCAACGAGCTGGATCCGGAGCGTGTGGACGCCGATGTACGGGATGGCGTGCTGACTCTCCAGATCCCCAAGAAGGAGGCGCTGAAACCACGGCGGATACAAATTCAGAACTCGTGATCTTTCGTCGGCTCAACACCTTGAGGCAGCTTCCTGAAGCTGCCTCTTTTTGTTTCCGGCGCTTGAAAAACCCCGCTTTACCCCCACCTTAAAACAAGAAACCGTCGCCGGCATCTTCGCCGGCGTTCGATATCCGGGTTATGGTGTCACTATCCCTGACCCGACGGGAGAGAATGCAATATGCGAATGGATAAACTCACCAGCAAGTTTCAGGTGGCGCTGGCCGATGCCCAGAGCCTGGCGGTCGGCCGCGATCACACGCAGATGGAACCGGAACACGTGATGCTGGCGCTGATCGATCAGGAAGGCGGCAGCGTGCATCATCTGCTCACGCAGGCCGGGGTCAACGTCAACCGGGTGCGTTCCCAGCTCGGCGAAGCGCTGGACAGCCTGCCGACCCTGTCCCAGGCTACCGGCGAAGTGTCGATCAGCCCGGCGCTCAACCGCCTGCTCAACCTGACCGACAAGATATCCCAGACCCGCAAGGATCAGTTCATCTCCAGCGAGCTCTTCGTGCTTGCCGCCGTCGACGACAAGGGCCGCCTCGGCGAGATCCTGCGTGGCAGTGGCGCTACCCGCGCCGCGATCGAAACGGCGATCGACAACATTCGCGGCGGCCAGAACGTGACCGATCCCAATGCCGAGGATCAGCGCCAGGCACTGGAGAAATACACCATCGACCTCACCGAGCGCGCCGAACAGGGCAAGATCGACCCGGTGATCGGGCGCGACGAGGAAATCCGGCGCGTGATCCAGGTGCTGTCACGCCGGACCAAAAACAACCCGGTGCTGATCGGTGACCCCGGCGTCGGCAAGACCGCGATCGCGGAAGGCCTGGCGGCCCGCATCGTCAACAAGGAGGTGCCCGAGGGCCTGAAGGACAAACGCCTGCTGTCGCTGGACATGGGTGCGCTGATCGCGGGCGCCAAGTACCGGGGTGAGTTCGAGGAACGCCTCAAGGCGGTGCTCAACGACCTCGCCAAGCAGGAAGGCCGCATCATCCTGTTCATCGACGAGATTCATACCGTCGTCGGTGCCGGCAAGGCCGAAGGCTCGATGGATGCCGGCAACATGCTCAAGCCCGCGCTCGCCCGCGGCGAGCTGCATTGTGTCGGTGCCACCACGCTCGACGAGTACCGCAACTACATCGAAAAGGATGCCGCACTGGAGCGCCGCTTCCAGAAAGTACTGGTGGATGAGCCCACGGTGGAGGATACCATCGCGATCCTGCGCGGCCTGAAGGAACGCTACGAGGTGCACCATGGCGTCGAGATCACCGACGGCGCGCTGATCGCGGCGGCGAACCTTTCTCACCGCTACATCAGCGACCGCAAGCTGCCCGACAAGGCCATCGACCTGATGGACGAGGCGGCATCGCGCATTCGCATCGAGATAGACTCCAAGCCGGAAGCGCTGGACCGTCTCGACCGGCGCCTCATTCAACTCAAGATCGAGCGCGAAGCGCTCAAGAAGGAGTCGGACGAAGCCTCGCGCAAGCGGCTGGAGAAGCTGCAGGACGAAATCCGCGAACTGGAGCGCGAGTACAGCGATCTGGAAGAAGTCTGGAAGGCGGAAAAAGCCAGCGTACAGGGCGCCCACAGCGTCAAGGAAGAGCTGGAGCGGGCACGGCTGGAGATGGACGCGGCACGCCGGGCCGGCGACCTCGCACGCATGTCGGAACTTCAGTACGGACGCATTCCGGAGCTGGAAAAACGGCTCGCCGCAAGCGAAGCCGCCGGCGGTTCCGGGCACGAGTTCAAGCTGCTGCGCAACAGCGTCACCGAAGAGGAGATCAGCGAGGTCGTCTCCAAATGGACGGGCATCCCGGTCTCCAAGCTGCTGGAAGGCGAACGCGACAAGTTGCTGCGCATGGAGGAAGTGCTGCACGAGCGCGTGGTGGGTCAGGATGAGGCAATCACCGTCGTCTCCAACGCCATCCGCCGCTCCCGCGCCGGACTCTCCGACCCGCGGCGCCCCATCGGCTCGTTCCTGTTTCTGGGGCCGACCGGCGTGGGCAAGACCGAGCTGTGCAAGAGCCTGGCGGCATTCCTGTTTGATACCGAAGACGCGATGGTGCGCATCGACATGTCGGAATTCATGGAACGCCATTCCGTCGCGCGCCTGATCGGCGCCCCACCCGGCTACGTCGGCTATGAGGAAGGCGGTTACCTGACGGAAGCGGTGCGCCGGCGTCCCTACTCCGTCATTCTGCTCGACGAGGTGGAGAAGGCCCACGCGGAAGTGTTCAACATCCTCTTGCAGGTACTGGACGACGGTCGCCTGACCGATGGCCAGGGCCGCACCGTAGACTTCCGCAACACGGTGATCGCGATGACCTCCAACCTGGGCTCGCAACTCATTCAGGAGCTGGCCGGGGCGGAGAACTACGCCACGATGAAGGAGTCGGTCATGGAAGTCGTGGGGCAACACTTCCGGCCGGAGTTCATCAACCGGGTGGATGATGTGCTCGTCTTCCGTCCGCTGGGCCGCGACCAGATTCGCGTCATCGCCGAGATTCAGACGCACGATCTGCGTGACCGGCTGCGTGATCGCGACATGGGCCTGGAGATCACCGAAGCTGCCCTGGACAAGCTGTCGGAGGCAGGCTACGACCCGGTCTATGGGGCGCGCCCGCTCAAGCGCGCGGTGCAGACCCTGGTGGAGAACCCGCTGGCCTTGCGCATCCTCAACGGCGAGTTCACGGCCGGCGATACGATCACGGTCGATGTCTCCGGCGATGAACTGACGTTCACCGCCAGCACGGAGAAAGCGTCGGTCGCATGAGCCGGCCTGGCGGCGCCATCTCCCCCCGTGCGGGGGAGACGGCCATGCCGCCCAGGCCCGGCACATCGTCATTCCCGCGAAGGCGGGAATTCAGTGCCTTCAATGCAGGCGAGTGCCAAAGTCGCTGGATTCCCGCTTTCGCGAATGACGGCAGCGGGGGGAAGCAGCCTGATTGGCAATATGCTGTCTCCTACAACGGCACGGCGGAATCGAATACGATAGCAACGACCTCCTGAATCGGAACTCCGGACACAGAGACCTCGATGGAATACAAGGATTACTACAAGACCCTCGGCGTCGCGCGGGACGCTTCCCAGGATGCGATCAAGCGCGCTTATCGCAAACTGGCGCGCAAATACCACCCGGACGTGAACAAGGCCGCGGACGCGGAGGACCGGTTCAAGGACGTGAGCGAAGCCTACGAGGTTCTGCGCGATCCGGAAAAGCGCAAGGCCTACGATCAGCTCGGCGCCAACTGGAAAGCGGGCCAGGACTTTCGCCCGCCGCCGGGCTGGGAATCGGCATACACCCGCGGGACGCGGGGTGCGGACTTCGGCGCCGGCGCTGGCGCCGGTGGATTCGGCGGTGCCGAGTTCAGCGACTTCTTCTCCAATCTCTTCGGCGGGCTGGGCGGTGCGCGTCAGTCCCGAAGCGGATTCAGTGGCATGCGCGGGCAGGATCAGCGCGCACGCCTGCGCATCACACTGGAAGATGCCTATCACGGCACCACCCGCGCACTGTCGCTGCAAGTCCCGGAATACGACGGGGACGGCAACGCCGTCATGCGCACGCGCACGATCAACGTGAAGGTGCCGGCCGGTGTCACCGAAGGTCAGCAGATCCGGCTCGGTGGCCAGGGTACGCCCGGCATCGGGGGCGGGCCGCGGGGCGATCTGTTTCTGGAGGTGGAACTGGAGCCGCACCGGTTTTTCACCGCCCAGGGCCGCGACATCTATCTGAATCTGCCCGTCACCCCGTGGGAGGCAGCGCTCGGCGCGCAACTCGCGATCCCCACCCTGGGCGGCCGGGTCGACATGAAAATTCCGGCCGGCGCCCGTACCGGGCAAAAACTGCGCCTGCGCGGCCGTGGCCTGCCCGGCAAACCTGCCGGTGATCAGTACGTGCTGATACAGATCATGACGCCGCCGGCCCGGAGCGATTCGCAGCGCAAGCTCTATCAGCGCATGGCCGAGGAAATGCCCTTCAATCCGCGCTCGCATCTGGGAGTGTAAGCCATGCCGGGCTCCCTGGTCACCGTGTACGAGGTGGAAATCCCGCGCCAGATCGGCTTCCGCGAGCTGTGCCGGGTTTGCCGCATATCCCCCCGCATCGGCGCCAGCCTGATCGAGGAAGGCATTATCGATCCGGCGGAGCTGATGGCACCGCCGATCCGCTGGCGCTTTTCGAGCGAAGCGCTCTGGCGTGCGCGCACCGCGTTGCAACTCCAGGACGATCTCGGCGTCAACCTCGCCGGCGCCGCCCTGGCGGTCGACCTCCTGGAACAGATGAACGATCTGCGGGCGCGGGCACGCAGTCTGGAGCGGCAGCTGTTCGGTCACGGCGGGGACTGACGCTGTCGCATCGCGGCTAAAGCCGCTCCCACAAACTGCATCCCGCATTACAGGAAGGCCGGTTTTGTGGGAGCGGCTTTAGCCGCGATAAACACCTGCCCCGCCTACAACCCCAGATACGCCTTGCGGATATCCTCGTTGGCAGCCAGTTCGCGCGACGGCCCCTCGCTGTGTACCCTCCCCTCCGCGAGCACGTAGGAGTAATCCGACACGGCGAGCGCGAGGTGCACGTTCTGCTCCACCAGCAAAATCGTGAGCCCTTCCGACTTCAGTTCACGCAGGGTCGAGAACAATTGCTGCGTCAGCAGCGGTGACAGCCCCAGCGAAAGCTCGTCGATGATCAGAACCTTCGGGTCCGCCATCAGGCCGCGCGCGACCGCGAGCATCTGCTGCTCGCCGCCGGAGAAAGTGCCCGCCTTCTGGCCGCGTCGCTCTTCCAGACGCGGGAAATAAGTGAAGGCACGCTCCAGATTGCGTGCATAGTGCTCGCGGGCGCGTCGCGCATAGGCGCCCATCTCCAGATTTTCCTCGACCGTCATGTCGGCGAAAAGCTGCCGCCCCTCCGGCACCAGCACCAGGCCGCGACTGGCCTTGGCGTGGGCCGAGAGCCGGGTCACGTCCTCGTTCTCGAAGGTCACTCGGCCGCCGCGGACCGGGATCATGCCGGTTGCGGCGCGCAGGGTGGTGGTCTTGCCGGCACCGTTGGCACCCACCAGAGTAGTCAGCCGGTTGGATTGGACGGCGAGATCCAGGCCCCAGAGAACCTGCACTTCGCCATAGCCGGCCTCGATCGCATCCAGCTTAAGGATCGCGTCGGTCATGATTGTTCCAAAAGCTTTTTCGCCATATCGGGATCGCCGAGATAGGCCTCGATCACGGTCTCGTTATGAGCAATCTCATCCGGCCTGCCCTCCGCCAGCTTGCGGCCGAAATTGAGCACCATGACACGGTCCGACAACTGCATGATCACCTGCATCAGGTGCTCGATCATGAGAATGGCAATGCCGCGCTCTTCGCGGATGCGCCTGACCACGGCGATCATGTGCGCCACTTCGGTGGGATTGAGCCCGGACAGGGTTTCGTCCAGCAGCAACAGGCGCGGATTGGCCGCCAGGGCGCGGGCAATCTCCAGGCGCTTCTTGGCCGCGATGTTGAGTTGCCCGGCGAGCACTTCCGCCTGATCCTGCAAACCAACGGTATCCAGTATGCGCCGTGCCGTCTCGCGCGCCTGCATCAACGGTAACTGATCGGCGCCGAAACACGCCCCCACGGTCACATTCTCGACCACCGTCATGTCGCTGAGAGGCTTGACGATCTGATGGGTGCGCGCAAGCCCGCGGCGAACCACGTCATACGGCGCCATGCCGGTAATATCGTGCCCGCGGAACACGACCTTGCCGGTATCCGGCCTGATGACGCCATTGACCAGATTGAACAGGGTGGTCTTGCCGGCCCCATTGGGGCCGATCAGGCCGAAGATCTCGCCTTCGTCCACATGAAAACCCACGTCGGTGACCGCCTTCACACCGCCGAACTGCCGGCCCAGTCCGCTCACTTCGAGCACCGCGCTCATTCCAGCACCCGCCGCATCCACGGCAACCGACGATACACCCATCCCATGAAGCCGGAAGGCAGGAACAGCACGATCAGCAACAGCAGAATCCCGGCGACCACCAGCTGAAATTGTGAGAAGATGGGCGAGACCAGCAGATACCCGCGAAACTGCTCGTAGACGAACGCGCCCAGCCCGGCACCGAACACCGTGCCCTGCCCGCCCAGCATCATCATCACGATGGCTTCGATGGACAGGGTCAGATCAAAGGCCTGACCCGGCAGGATCACGCCGTTCTTGAAGAAATACAAGGTGCCCACCATGGCCGGGATAAATCCGGAAATGGCAAAGATCAGGCTCTTGTACCAGGGCGCTCTCACGCCCAGAACGATCGCCGCATCCTCGTCCTCGCGAATGGCGAACAGCCCCAGACCAAACCTGGAGTTCTTGATCCCCAGACTGAGCACGAGGGACAGGCCCATCAGCGCCACCACCGCGAAATACACCAGCCACAGCGCGTGCCGGGCACCCCCCAGGGCCGCGAAGCTGTCGAACGACAAATACATTCCGGTGGCGCCGCCGAACGGTTCGAAGTTGGCCACAAATGCGCGCACCGCCTCATTCACGCCAATGGTTGCAAGCGCGAAATAGGCTCCGCGCAGGCGCAGGATACCGAGCCCCAGCAGCAGCGCCAGGAAACTCACCACCAGACCGGCCACGATGCACGCCGGCCACAGCGGCCACGCCAGCGCGTGCACCAGGTACATGCCGACATAGCCGCCCAGGCCAAAGAAGGCGATATTGCCGAAATTCACATAACCGGTGTAACCGATCATCAGGTTCAAATTCGACGCGAGAACGATGTAGACCGCCGCTAGCAGCAGATTTTCACGCAGGGCGATATCGCCGGTCAGCGCCGGCCCCAGCGCGAAGGCCAGCGTGATCGCCACGATAATCCACAGGAACGGCCGCTTGAGCATCGCCACCACGTATTGCGGCCAATGGGGAAGCGCTCGAACGGCACGCATCAGCGTCCCCTGCCGATACGGAAAAGCCCGCTCGGAAACAGCACGAGGATAATCACGAACAGGGAAAACTCGATCACCGGCGTCCAGCTTACATTGACGAACGGCGCCGCACCGCCCTCTATCAATCCGAGCAGAATGCCACCCAGCAGCGCACCGGCCGGATTGCCCAGCCCGCCGAGCACCACAACCACGAAACTCTTCAGCTCATAGCTCGCACCGGAGAGGATCGTGAACGGAAACAGGGTCGCGATCAGCAAACCCGCCGCCGCCGCCACCGAGATACCGATTCCAAACGAGATCGCCAGCACCCAGCGGGTGGGAATACCCATCAACTCCGCCGCGGCGCGGTTGTTCGCCACGGCGCGCACCGCCTTGCCCAGGCGCGTGTAGTAAAGGAACACATAGAGCAGCACGGCGATCAGCAGCGAAAGCGCCGCCGCAACAAACTGCGTGCCCGGAATCGTGTAACCATGCAGGGACACGCTCGGCAGGCTCACCCCGACGTTGTAGGGATTGGTACTCCAGGCCGCCGTTCCCGCCCCGATGATGACCATGCTGACAGCGAACGTGGCCAGCAGGCTCATCAGATCCGAACTGCCGATAACGCGGTGGACGGCGATCCAGTACACGAGAACCCCGGCGCAAAAACCGCCGATCAGCACGGGTACAAGCGACAGATACGGATTCAAGCCCAGGCCGGTGGTCAGAAAATACAGCGCGAACATCCCCAGCGCGATCGTCGCGCCGTGCATGAGGTTGATGACCTTCATGACACCGAAGATCAGAGTGAGCCCGATTGCGGCCAGTCCATAGATGGATCCCACCAGCACACCGTTGATGAGCGAGGCAATCAGATTGTAAAACATACGTGAGCGATTCCGTTACCGCTGGTTTCGTGCTTATTGTGCATGAATTTCGAGTTAATCGCGGCTTGCGCCGCTCCCACAGCATGGGCAACCACTGCGCTCGTGGGGGCGGCGCAAGCCGCGATTACGATTCGGCGGGCGAGCCGGCGACAAGCCGCGGGACCATGCCCGCGGCTTGTCCTCACGCAGCCGTTTACTGGAACTTCTTCAGCGGATACAGGATTGGCGCCGTGCGTGCCGACTTCGGATACACAACCTGTTTGGTCAGCTTGCCGTCATCGCCCTTTTGCCACTGCGCCAGGACCAGTTCGTGGCCGATCTGCAGACCATGGTTCGAGGCATCGGTCCCGAACTTGATCCTGCCGTAGAACGTCATGGCGTTCATATCGTTGAGCGCCTTGGCCACCGCGTCGGAGTCCACCGAGCCGGCCTCTTCAATGGCATGCTGCAACACCATGCCGGCGACGTAGCCGCCCGCAGCATGGTAACCCGGCGTAACGTTGTATTTCTCTTTGAACGCCTTGTTGAACTCTTCCGGCGTCGGTCCGAAATCCGGCTTGTACGTTACCGAAGGCTCCCACTGGGAGGGCACGCTCACCCCCGACGCGGCCTTGCCCAGATCGGCGAACTTGGGGATATCCGGCGCCACGAGCAGCACGATCGCCTTCAGGTCCACCCGCTTGTCGTAAAGCTGGCGCGCCAGCGTACTGCCGTCCGCATAGTGTCCGCCACCGATCAGTACATCCGCCTTTTTGGCGACAACCTTGTTGATGACCGGTCCGAAGTCCGTGGTATCCGGTGCGTAGGCCTGATCCAGAACAATGTTGAGACCCATGTCCTTCGCCGCCTTCAACGCTCCCTCGGCGGCACCCTTCGAAAAACCGTCGTTGGAGTAAACCAGCGCGATTTTGGCATCCGGATCCTGGGCCTTGATCAGCCTGAGCGGGCTGACCAGGTACTGATTGGCCGGGGTATAGATCTGAAACAGCTTTTTGTTGCCGAGGGTATAAGTCTTGCCCTCGGCGGCACCGGTCGTGATCATGACCTTGCCAAACTGCTCCGTGACCACTGCAGCCGTGGAGGTCAGGCCCGATGAATAGGGGCTGAACAGAAAATCGGCACCATCCTGCAGAATCAGGCGACTGTACAGTTGCTGCACGCGGCCGGCGGTGGACTGATCATCATAGTGCTTGAATTCAACCTTGTAATGGGTGTCACCTGCCTTGATACCGCCATTGGCGTTTACCTGGTCCCGCCACAGCTCGAAACCTTCAAGCTGAGCCTCGGAACTGGCGGTGAGATTTCCGGTCTTCGAGATGGTAAAGCCGATGGTAAGCGTTTTGGTCTGCGCGGTGCCCAGCAAGGGCAAGGTCAGGCCCGCCACGAACAACAGCCCCAACAATAACTTTCGCATGGCGAGTTCCTCCTTATTATTCAACGACTGACAAATCCCCAACAACCACGCTCGGCAAACGCATGTACAACGTTCGCACCGTGCCAATGCCCGCGCAGCCGGCTCCCAAACTATAGTTTATTCAACCGGGGCGCGTACATAGGTCACACCCACCTGCGTCCCGGAATGCTCCCGCCATGCGCCGCCTGGCACTCGCTACCGTCATCCGGCCTGTTTATCGGCAACAAGGGGGAGCAAAAAGTGCCTGCCCGCAGCGCGGGCGTATCAAGTTGCGCCGCGTCAACGAGATTCTGCGTATGATCAGCGTGTTTTCGCCGGAGCATGCTTGGCCGCGCCGATGCCGGGCAACCGTAAACAACCTGGAGCGACAAGAAAGAATAATGTCGTAATGGCCGCCATTCCGCCCACCCGAGCGGCGCGCAAGCGACGGAAGGCGTTGATCAATACCCGGGCGGCGCGGTAAAGCCGAGATGGACGGACTCGAGCAGTCGCGCGAAATGGATGCAGGTCAGATCGCCATACTGCGGTCCGATAATCTGTATGCCCACAGGAAGTCCGCCTGACGTGGTACCAGCCGGCGCCACTGTGGACGGCAGGAATGCCAGACCTGAATAACCACACCAGAAGAACTGGTTCGACAGTGCCACCTGCTTGCCATTGACGGTCACCGGCCGGTCGAATGGCTCGCCGTCGTGGTTGTGCAGCGGGGCGGCAGTGGCCGCCGGCGGGCATAGCAACAGGTCGTAGCGGCAAAAAAATTCGGCCCACTTCAGCCGCATCTTGTGCCGCAGTTCGTTCGCGATCAGCCAATCGCGGTGCGACAACGTGGCATTGCGGAGCGCCCGGGCATGCGCGCTGTCGTCCCCTGGCGACAAGGCGCGAGCTGCCGCGACATTGTTCTGGAACTCGCTCTCAGCCTGGCGCCCCGACAGGGCTGCGTCCAGGAGGCGATGAAACAGGCGGTCGGCCTCTTCCGTGTCGATCTCGGGCCGCGCGTGGAAACTCACCTCAGCCCCCGCGCGCGCCGCGACCTCCGCCACCTCTTCCACCCGCGCCTGCACTTCGCTGTCGACTTCCGCATGCGGCGCGTTCAGCATGACCGCAATGCGAAAATCGGCGAGACGCTGCTTGCGCGGCTTCGACAACTCCACCCGCCAGCCAAGCCCGTCGATGTCGTCTGGGCCGGCCATGATCCGCAGTGCGAGTGCGAGGTCATCGGCACTGCGCGCCATCGGACCCAGCACGGCCATATCGGTAAACGCGGCACGACCGGGAACGAGCTGTCCGCGCGTGGTGATCACGCCGAATGTCGGTTTGTGTCCGTAGACGCCGCAGTAATGCGCCGGCGTGCGAATCGACGACGCAATGTCGCTGCCTGCTTCCAGGGCGGTCAGGCCGGCCGCGAGCGCGGCGACCGAGCCGCCGGAAGATCCACCCGGTGTCCGGTCGAGATCCCAGGGGTTGCTGGTCGTACCGTACAAATCGTTATAGGTCTGCCAATCGCCGAGAAACAGCGGTACGTTGCTTTTGCCGAACACGTTGGCGCCCGCGTTCATCAGACGTTCGACACATACCGCACTGCGCGCCGGGTGGTAATCCCTGAAATCGGGCGAACCCCAGGAGGTGACAAAACCCTTGACGTCGAATGATTCCTTGACGGTCATGGGAACGCCGTGCAGGGGACCCCACACCTCATCGTGCTCGAGCGCCCCATCGGCCGCATCGGCGCGTTCACGTGCGCCTTCGAGATCGGTGGCGATGATCGCGTTGAGCGTGGGATTGTAGCGTTCCAGGCGCTCGATATAGTGCTCGAGCAGTTCACGGCAGCCGATCTTGCGCCGCCGGATGTCGGCGGCAAGCGAGGTGGCGGACCGGAATGCGAGCTCAGTCATTGGCGGGCAACGGCGTACAGTGCGCGTCTGAACCGCTCATGCGCCACGACCGGAATCCGGATCGAGCCGATCGGACCAGCGCCGAAGCCATGCGGCGAGCCGGCGTCGCATGACATGCAATATCACGCCCGAGAGCCGCAAATCCGCCGCCTTCGATTGCGTCTTTGCGACATCAGCCTCTGCCGGCTCGCTTTCCCCGGCCGTGGTGGAAGACGCCGCTGCGGCAGTCAGCCGGCTCTGCAGATTATCCGCAAAGATGGACGTCAGCCTCGCGGCGACGTCATTGATGATCCCGCTGCGCCCGAACTGTGCAAGCGCGCCGGTCAGCGTCACGTCGGCCTCGATTTGTACCGCTGCCGCCTTGCCGTCCTTCTCCGACAAGACCCGATAGGTCATGCGCGCCTTAGAGCGGGAGTTGCTGCGCCTGTCGACACCGACCCAATCGATGGTGCCGATCCTTTCCGCCGGATTACGGTCGACCGTCGCCTCACCGGAAAACACCGCCGCCAAGGGCCCCAGCTTGACCCGCATGCGTCCCTTGTAATGGCGGCCGTCACCCGCCGACTCGTCGAGTTCGGCCCCTGGCATGCATTGCGCCGCGAACGGGGCATCGGCCAGGGCATCCCAGACGACGGCGGGTGGGTGCTCCACGGTGAAGCGCTGCGTGATTTCCATTATCGGATTCCCACTGCGATTATGCGGTGTTGTCTGGCGCGGCAGTGCCCGCCGGTGAAAGTTTTTCCGCAGCCAACCGACACGCGTGCACGATGCCCGCGTAACCGGTGCAGCGGCAGAGGTTGCCGGCAAGTTCGACGCGAAGCTCGCTTTCTTCCAGTCTGCCTTTGCGCCGGAGCATGTCGCGCGCGCTGATCAGCATGCCGGGCGTGCAAAATCCGCATTGCAGGCCGTGCGCCTCGCGAAATGCGTCGCGCAGGATCTGCATCGCCGGATCGTCGTCGAATCCCTCTATCGTTCTCACCTCGGCGCCGTCACACGCGGCCGCGAGCGTGATGCAGGAGCGAGCGATTTCTCCGTCGAGTTCGACGGTACAGGCGCCGCAAACCCCGTGCTCGCATCCCAGATGGGTGCCGGTCAGCCGGCAGTGTTCGCGCAAAAAATCCGCGAGCGATGTACGCGCCTCCACGTCGGCCGAAACGACACGGCCATTGACGGTGATGTTGATTGCATTCACGGCATCAATGCCTCTTTCGCAGCGGCCATCACGCTGGCCCGGTGAATGTCCTGCTCAAAGTCGTCGAAGCCGGAATGCGCCGAGAGATCGGCGTTGACGGACGCGCGCAGCGCATGCTCGACGTCAGGCGACCAGGCGGTCGCGTCATTGAGCACGGGTTGCGTTTGCTCAAGAATCAGCGGCGCGCCCCCGGTAGCACCGACAACCAGCCGGCAACAGTTACGCTGCGGGTCGCGCACCGCGATGGCAAGCGAATTGGCAAACTCGCCGGCCTTGCGGCACATTTTGTAGTAGCCGAAGCGGGCGCCCGGCGAACACTTCGGCACCGCGATCGCAGTCAGCAATTCATCTTCGTCGAGCGCCGTCGTGTAGGCACCCAGAGTGAAATCGCGCGCCGCGATGATACGCTTGCCATCCGGCCCCCACGCCTCGATGTCGGCGTCGAGCGCGACCATGAGTGCCACCCACTCGGCGGAAGGGTCTGCCAGGGCCACGCTGCCGCCGATGGTGCCGCGATTGCGCACCGCACGATAGGCTATGCCACCCGCCACCCTGCGCATGAGCCCGCCGGTCGGATCCGGTGTGCGCCCGTCCTCGATCGCGGCATGCGTGACGCAGGCGCCAAAGATCACGGCATCCGCGCGTTCCGAGACGGATTTCAATTCCTCGATGCGCGACAGGCCGATGACCAGTTCCATCGGCGCCAGGCGCAGGTTGAGCATCGGCACCAGCGACTGGCCGCCGGCCATTGCCGCGGCCATGCCTGCGCGCCCGCGCAGCAATGTGATCGCTTCATCCACCGAGTCCGGCTGCGCAAATTCAAACGGCGCGGGCTTCATGACGGACTCCCGGCGTGGCGGATCACCGCGCGCACGCGCCGCGGGGTTGCCGGCGTTTCATTGATCTCTGCATGCAATGGCCGCAAGGCGTCGTTAATCGCATTCACGATCGCGGCAGGTGGCGGAATGGTGCCGCCCTCTCCCATACCCTTGATGCCGTGAATGGTGTGCGGCGACGGCGTATTCATATGCGCAAGGCGGATTGGCGGAACCTCGGGCGCCCCCGGCAGCAGATAATCCATGAATGTCGACGCCAGCGGCTGGCCGTATGCGTCGTAGGGGATTTCCTCGTAGAGGGCGGTGCCGATCCCCTGTGCCACACCGCCAATCAGCTGCCCTTCGACAATCATCGGATTCACCATCGTGCCGCAGTCATGCACAACAACGTAATCCAGGAGCTCGACCAGACCCCGTTCCGCATCGACCGCGACGGTGACCGCATGCGTGCCGTACGAGTATGCGCCGCTCGATATTGCCGGCTGATACGAAGCCGTCACTTCCAGGCCCGGCTCTTCTCCGGGAGGCAGATCCTCCGGGTGCAGATTGCCGGCCTGGGCAACCCTTGCCAGATCGATACGGGCATCGCCGGCGCAGATGACGCCATCGCGCAGTACCGCCCCGGCCGCGGGCACGCCCGCCAGATGCGCGCCAATACGCGTAATCTTGGCGCCAAGCAGCTCGCACGCCTGCGCAACGGCACCACCCGCCATGACCATGCTGCGCGAGGCAAAGCTGCCCATCCCGTAGGGCGACAAAGCCGTATCGCCATGACGGACCGCGACGCGTTCCGGATCGATTCCCAGCTTTTCGGCGGCAATCTGCGCAAGCGTGGTTTCCAGGCCCTGCCCGTAGTTCATGACGCCGACCTCCAGCACCAGGTCGCCGTCCGGCATCAGGCGCGCCGTCGCCAGTTCATAACCGAAATTCACCGCCAGGTGGCGCGCTGCCCATTCCTCGGTTCCGTGCGCGGTCTGTTCCGTGTAGCTGGCGAAGCCCACGCCAAGGAGGCGGCCGTCGTCAAGCCCGTGCGTTTGATCGCGCCGTACCCCTGCGACATCGATCATGTCGGCCGCGGTGCGAACGCTCTGCGGATAATCGCCGCTGTCGTACAGCTTGTTGGTCACGCTGCGATACGGCATCTGCTCCGGTTTGACCATGTTTTCGGCACGCACTTCGTACGGCTCGCGATTGACCGCATGCGCTATCGCGTCGATGGTGCGCTCAATTGCGAAACAGGCGCCGATACGACCGACGCCGCGATACGGACCTAGCGGCGATTTGTTGGTCACAATAGTCAATACGCGCGCCTGATACACCGGGATGTCATACGGCCCCGGCACTACACCGGCAGCCATGCCCGCATCCATGGTGGACGTCCAGGGCCACACCGAATAGGCGCCGGCATCCACCCGCACCTCGGCATCGAGGCCCAGAATACGTCCACGCTCGTCGGCGAAGGCGGTCACGCGATAGGCATGCTCACGCGCATGCTGGGAGGCGAGCAGATGCTCGCGGCGATCCTCGATCCAGCGAACCGGATAGCCGACTTTCAGTGCGAGTGCGGCGACCGCCACTTCTTCCGGGTGCAGGTTGCTCTTGACGCCGAAGCCGCCGCCAACATCGGGCGATATGACGTGCAGGTGGCGCTCGGCGATGCCAAGGCATTCGGCCAGCGCGGTACGCAGCACATGCGGAAACTGGGTCGAACTGTAGACGACCAGCTCGTCGAGTCGCGTGTCGTAGTAGGCGAGAACGCCGCGGCCCTCAAGCGGAACGGCTGCGTGACGGCCCATCCTGTACTCGCGCGTTACCGTCACTGAGGCGGCTGCGCGCACGGCATCGATGTCGCCGGCATCGATCCGGCTCTCCAGCACCAGGTTATCGCTCCAGTCGTCATGTACGCGTGGCGCGCCGCTCTCCAATGCCAGGGTCATGTCAACCACGGGCGCCAGCTCGTCGTAATCGACGAAAATCGCCTGTGCCAGATCCTCGGCCGCAGCCCGCGTCGCGCCCACACACATCGCGACCGCCTCACCAACGAAGCGTACCTTGTCGCTGGCCAGCGGATGATGGGCCGATACCTTGAAGCCGGGCGTGATGGCCCTGGCGACGATCGGTTTCACATCCTTGAGATGCTCCGCCGTAAACACCTCGGCGCGATGCTCTTGCGGCACATCGATCGAGCGCAGCCGCGCATGCGCGACCGGACTGCGCAGGAACGCCACGTCCTTCATGCCAGCGAACGTCAGGTCGCTCAGATACTGCCCGCGCCCGCGCAGGAAGCGCACATCCTCGTTGCGCCTTACCGACGCACCGATGCCACGGTTGTTGCGTACAGCAGTCATCCCTTCAACTCACACCAAGGTAGGTTTTTTGCACGTAGTCGCTCTCCAGCAGGCTGGCGCTGCTGCCTTCCAGCACCAAACGGCCAGTTTCGATGACATACGCGCGATCGGACATCTCCAGCGCGAGCGATGCGTTCTGCTCCACCAGCAGTATCGTCACGCCGGAGCGGTGAATATCGCGAATCAGGTCTGCCGTGCGGTCGACCATGATCGGCGCCAGACCGAGGGAAGGCTCGTCCAGAAGCAGCATGGTCGGATTCGACATCAGTGCCCGCCCAATCGCCAGCATCTGCTGCTCGCCGCCGCTCAGCGTGCCCGCGTCCTGCTTGCGGCGCTCGTGCAGCCGGGGATACAAGTCGTAGATGCGTTTCAGGCCCGTCCGCGGTCGCACTCGATGTCGATGAACATAGCCACCCATCAGCAAGTGCTCCTCGACCGTCATGAAAGGCCAGACCTTTCGGCCTTCCGGACTGTGGGAGATCCCTAGCCTGACAATGGCCGGCGGTGACATGCGGCAAAGATCGTTGCCGTCAAACTCGATCTGCCCGCGCGTCGGCCTGATCAGGCCGGAAATCGTCCGCAGGGTCGTGGTCTTGCCGGCACCATTGGCGCCCAGCAATGCCACGAATTCGCCCCGGGCCACCTCCAGCGACAGGCCAAACAGGGCCTGACGCCGCCCGTACATCACATCGATCTTATCAAGCTTCAGCATGAGCTGCGCTCCTGCCGAGATAAGCCTCGATAACAGCGGGATTGCTCTGAATCTCGGCTGGTCGCCCTTCCGCAATACGTTTGCCGTGATCGAGCACGACGACATGATCGGAGAGGTCCATGACAAGTTTCATGTCATGCTCCACGAGCAGCACGGTCACGCCGGAGTCCCGGATCTTGCGAATCAGCTTCATCATGCGGGCGGTTTCTTCGGGATTCATGCCGGCAACCGGCTCATCCAGCACCAGCAGCCGTGGATCGGCAGCCAGTGCGATGGCCACTTCCAGCAGGCGCAGTTCGCCATAGGAGAGGTTGCGCGCCAGTTCATGCGGATCGCGGGTCAGCCCGACCTCCTGCAGATAATGGGCCGCGCGTGCCTGCAAGTGTATGTCCGGCAACGTTGCGACCATCGCGCGCATGGCGCGAGCCCAGGTCAATCCGACGGAGCGGTGCAGGCCGATCTCGACTGCCTTGCCGATGGTTACGCCGAGAAGCCCGCGGGTCGACTGGAACGTGCGGATAATACCGTGCGCCGCGATCTGGTTGGGCCGTACGCGGCGCAGGACCTCCACGCCGTCGAACACGATGTGGCCTGCATTGCGCTCGATGAACCCCGTGATCAGATTCAGCGTTGTCGTCTTGCCCGCGCCGTTCGGACCAATCAGGCTGACAATCTGTCCGCGACCGACACTGAAGCTCACGTTGTCGACGGCGACCAAACCGCCGAAGCGCACGGTCAGGTCCCGGATTTCCAGCAGCGGCCCGCCAGCGTCCATCACGGGCGCTTTCGATACACCTGCCGGTACCGGTGCAACCGGCCTAACAGGCCCATCCGCGGCAGGCCGGCGGAACCGGTCACCGAGCAAACGTGCCAGCCCCTGCGGAAACAACAGCGTGGCAATCACGAGCACGGCGCCAAAGATCGGCTCGCGCAGGGACTCCTCGAAGCGCAACACTTCGAGCAGGATCACCACGAGTACGCTGCCGATCACGGGGCCGGACACAGTGCCGACACCTCCCAGGATCACCATCACCAGGATCATGATCATGATGGTGAACTTGAAAATGTCGGGACTGATGAAGCTGACGTAATGGGCGTAGATCGCACCGGCAATCCCGGCCATGGCCGCCCCGACCACGAATGCGAACATCGCGTATCGGTACTGGTTGATGCCGATCGCTTCGGCGATGTTCTCGTCCTCACGTATCGCGATCATCGCATCGCCGAGGGGCGAGTTGACGATACGCCAGACGATGTACACGGTCGCCACGTCGAAGCCCAGAATCAGCCAGTAAAAACTGGCGCTGGAGCCGAACAAATGGAAATTTCCCCAGTCCTGATGCACCAGCGGCGAGATCACCCCGGCCATCCCCATCGGCCCGCCGGTGACGCTGACCAGATTGTTGGCCAGCACTCCGATAACCGCCCCGAACGCCAGCGTCACCAGAACGAAATGCGCGCCGCGAAACCGCAGCGAGATGTGGCCGATCGCGATCCCGGCCAGCGTCGTCACCAGCACCGCCGCCGGAATGGTCAGCAAAAGCCCGCCGCCGAGCTTGGTGGCGATCAGTCCAGCCGTATAGCCACCCAGGCCGTAGAACACGGTATGGCCCAGCGACAAACGTCCTACGTAACCGTGGATCAGGTTAAGCCCGGACGTCAGCATCACGAACAGGCCGGCGGTAATCAGCACATGAAGCTGATAGTTCGGCAGCAACCAGGGCAGCGTGGCCAGCAGCGCGACGCCGATCGCACAGAAGACAAAGCGGTTTTTGAATACGGCCGCCATGTCACACCTGCCCCGCCCGCCCGAACAGCCCCTGGGGCTTGAACAGCATCACGAATATCACGATCAGCAGCCCGACCGCCTCGCTGTATCCTGACGAAATGTATCCGGACACCAGCGCTTCGGCCATGCCGAGCACCAGCCCTCCGGCGATGGCGCCCATGACGTTACCGAGGCCTCCCATGATGACGACAATGAAGGCCTTCAGCACAGCCTCCCCGCCCATCGACGGGTAGACCAGATAGATCGAACCCAGCAGCGCGCCCGCCAGGGCCGCAAGGCCGGAGCCGAGCATGAAGGTCAGCGTGGCGATGCGGTCCGAATCGACGCCCACCAATCGTGCCGCGTCCTTCTCCAGGAATGTCGCCCGCATCGCGCGGCCGAAATACGTATGCCGGAGCAGGAGGTGAAACCCGATGATAACCAGCGCCGTTATCGCGATGACGAACACCTGCACCGGCGTGAACGTGAATGGGCCGATCGACATCGGATTGGTGCCGAACGGTGTGGGAATGTGCTTCGGCACCGGCCCGATCAGCAATAACACGACGTTCTGGATGAACACCGACAGCCCGATGGTGACGATGACCGTCGAATCGATGGACTGGTCCTTCAGCCATCGCAAAATAGTTCGTTCGAGGATCGCGCCGAAGATCATGGCAAGCACGACGGCGAGAACCAGTGCAACAAAATAGTTGAGGTGAAAGGACCGTGCGAGGTAGTAGCAGATCACCCCGCCGATCATGTAGAGCTCGCCATGCGCGAAGTTGACGACACCCATAATACCGAAGATAAGCGTCAGGCCGACCGCAAGCAGGGCATAGGAGCTGCCGATGATCACGCCGTTGAGAAGCTGCTGCAGAATCTCGTTCATTCTCTTTACCGGATTACGCGCCAGCCGCAAATCGACCCGACGTCGTGAGATTCGGCCGCTGCCCGCTGCTTCGCATTGAACGAAGCAGGGGCTGGCCCTTCATGCGTCGAAGCAGGCAATTCAAGACGCTCGTCCGTCATGCGCCAACAACCGGGAGCCCAGTGCCACACGCTCGTCGCCAGGGCACTGGTCCAGGTCATTACCCCATCGTTCCCGAATAGGCGCCGCCGTCGAGCAACAGATTCTGGCCGGTAATGAAGCCGGCCTGCTCACTGCACAGGAATGCACACGCGGCACCGAACTCCTCGATCGTGCCAAAGCGACCGGCGGGGTTCTGCTCGCATTGCCTGCGCCGCGCCTCCTCGACGCTGCAGCCTGCCGCCTTGGCGCTCGCCTCCACGATCGACGCGCGCCGGTCGGTATCGAATGCACCAGGCAGGAGGTTGTTGATGGTGACGTTATTGCGGACCGTTTCACGCGCCAGCCCGGCAATGAAGCCGGTCAGCCCGGTACGCGCGCCGTTGGACAGACCGAGGATATTGATCGGCTCCTTGACCCCGCTGGAGGTAATGTTGACGATGCGCCCGAAACGGCGCGCGATCATGCCGTCAACCGTTGCTCGGATCAGTTCGATCGGCGTCAGCATATTGGCATCGAGCGCACTGATCCAGGTCTCGCGCTCCCAGCTGCGAAAGTCGCCGGGCGGCGGCCCCCCGGCATTGTTCACCAGAATGTCCGGATCGGGGCACGCTGCGAGCACCTTCGCGCGGCCTTCCGCGGTCGTGATGTCGGCCGCTACCGTGGTTACGCGCACGTCCGTCATCGAGCGGATCTCATCAGCCGTGGCGGCCAGCACATCGGTATTCCGTCCATTGATCGTGACGTCACAACCTGCCTGGGCAAGCGCGACCGCACAACCCTTTCCGAGCCCTCGACTGGCTGCACAAACAATCGCTTTTCTGCCTGATAACCCGTATTTCATTTTGATAGCTTTCTCGACATTGGAGGTACACAAAACCCGGGCCGGTTCACGGCCCGGACGAAAACCTGATCACTCGCCGATATGCACGAGAACCTGCGGCTTGCCGTCGACTATTCTCGAAATCGTCTGAATGGGTCGTGCCTGCCCCTGATCGTCGAATTCGAGTGTGCCGGTCAAACCGTCGAATTTGATCGTCTTCAATGCGTCCCGAATTTTCTCGGGCTCGGCACTGCCCGCCGCCTCAATCGCCGCTGCAACCAGATTGACCGCAACGTATCCAGCGGCCACGTTGGCATCGACACCCTGATGACTGCTGGGATAGGTGGCGTGATACTTTTCCGCAAAGGCCTTGTACAGATCGGCCTTGTGGGGAGGCGGCGCATAAGGCGCGAAATAGTCCTGCACCATCACGCCTTCCGATGCGTCCTTGCCCGCGAGATCCACAATTGTTGCCGGAGGAAAACCGCTGGTCACGAAACGATTCAGCCCACCCATGCCCATTTCGTACGATTGCTTGATGATGTTGGACAGCGTGCGTGAGTCACTCGTAATAACGATGCTGTCCGCACCGGAGTTCTTGATCTTGGTGAGCGTCGGCGCAAAATTCGTTTCACCCGGCTTGTGGTACTCCACCGTAACAACCGTGGCACCATCCTCCTTCAGCACACGGGACCAATTGTTGACTACGGACCGGCCGAAGTCGTTATTTGCTGCCATGAACGCGACTTTCTTCAGCCCAAACTTGTCAACCAGATACGGCTTCAGCGCATCCGCATCGATTTTGCTGTTTGACGAAATGCGAAATACCCACGGATTGCCGGCCTCGGTGATCTTTTCCGATGTCGAGGTTTCGACTATCAGGGGTACCTCGTAGCGTTTCAGCAAGGGCATCACGGCGAGCGTTGCGGAACTGGCCCAGGCGCCGATCAGTACATTGACCTTGTCGCGACCTAGCAGCGTCTGGGCTGCGCTCAACGATTCGGCCGGATCAGCCTTGCCATCCTGCAACATCACTTCGATCTGTCGGCCAAGTACACCACCCGCGGCGTTGATTTCGCTTTCCGCCATGCGAGCGCCGTCAACGACATTCTTGCCGTTATATGCAGCTGGACCAGAAGTTGGTTCGATCAGGCCGATCTTTATCGGTGACTGTGCGAACGCCGGGCTGAAACCCATCGACAACGCGATTACCGACATGCATAAAATCAATCGTTTTGCAAAAAGCATCACTAATTCCCCATCAGAGTCCTGAACAGCCGCGCCGGGCCGGGTACTTCGAGCCGTTGCAACCCGGTCTGGCGACGGCAATACTTTTTATTGAGTGGCCTTGACGATGACGACCGGCTTGCCGTTTTCGATCCTGGATACGGATTGATAGGGACGGGCCTGTCCTTGCTCATCGAACTCGATGACCCCTTGCAGGGCGGGCATGCTGATCGTTTTCAGCGCATCCCGTATTTTTGCCGGGTCTGCACTACCCGCTGATTTGATCGCGGCGGCGATCAGCTTCACCGCGTCGTAACCACTGGTCGCGTACTTGTCGGGAATACGATCGGGAAAGCGCTGCTCGAACGCCTCTACAAACCGTTTCGAGGCCGCTTCTTCCCCTGGAGGCGGAGCATAGGGCAGCCAGTAATTCTGCAACAGAAGCCCCTCGCTTGCCTGTTCACCCGCCAGGCGCATGATGGCCTCTGCAGGGTTACCGCTGGTCACGACCCGCTTGAGTCCGCTCAGGCCCATTTCGTACGACTGCTTGACGATGTTTGCCACCGTTGTCACGTCGCTCGTGATGACGATGCTGTCGGCATCCGAATTCTTGATCTTGGTAAGGGTGGGCGCAAAATTTGTTTCGCCTGGCTTGTGATACGCAACCTCGAGTACCTGGGCCCCTTCGGCCTTGAGCACGCGCGTCCAGTTCTCCACGACGGCACGGCCGAAATCATTATTGGCCGCCATAAACGCCACTTTGTGTAGCCCAAGGTCCCTGACGAGGTAAGGCTTCAGCGTATTGGCATCGATCTCGCTGTTCGATGACGTACGAAAAACCCAGGGATTACCGGCTTCGGTAATTTTCTCGGATGTAGACGTTTCGACGATCAAGGGCACCTGATAGCGTTGCAGCAACGGCATGACCGCGAGCGTTGCCGAGCTCGCCCAGGCACCTATCAGGGCATGCACCTGATCCCGATCAAGCAGCTTCTGGGCGGCACTCAGGGATTCGGCAGGGTCGGCCTTGCCGTCCTGCAATAACAGTTTGATGGGCCGATCGAGCACACCGCCGGCTTCATTAATCTCGCGCTCCGCCAGCCGGGCCCCGTCAACCACATTTTGTCCATCGCGGGCCGCTGGCCCGGTAAGCGGCTCGATGAGGCCAATCTTGATGGGTGACTGCGCGCTGACAACCCCCGGCAAAAGGACGATACCAGCCGCAAGCGCCAAAAATATTGATATAAGCTTCTTGTACATGCTTTCCTCCATCGCACACTTTTGCCGAACCCCGCAGGGCCCGGCCAAAATCATTCCGGATACAGCTCGAACACGGCTTCAACCTCAACCGGTATGCCGGCCGGCAACTCCATCACGCCGAATGCCGAACGCCCATGGCGTCCCGCCTCGCCGAAGATCTCGACCATGCAGTCGGAGAAGCCGTCGATAACTTTCGGCGATGCGGTGAAGCCTTCGACGCAATTAACCAGACCGAGCACTTTCACCACGCGCTTGACTCGGTCAAGGCTTCCAGCGATCTGGCGCACGGAGCCGAGCATGTTCAACGCGACCTGCCGCGCCACCGCGTTGGCTTCCTCAACCGTCATCGTTCGATCGACCTTGCCCCGGGCAGTCACCTGACCATTGCTGTCAAACGGCCCATGGCCCGACATGAAAAGCGTGTTCCCCACCAAGACACCCGGCACATAACTGCCGACTGGTGTTGCGGCCTTGGGAATCGTGATACCGAGTTCCTTGATTCGCTGTTCTACACCCATGAATAACTCCCGCTTTGATCAATCAGGGCAACGACGGACCGGCGATATCCGGCGTCGGGATATTGCCACGCGTAAAACCACGCATTTTCCGGAGATAGACGGGATGCATGAAACCTTCGAACCCATCGACACCTTTAATGCGGACCTTGTTATCACTGAAGATGAATTCGTCTTCGGTAATAACCAGTTTCTGAACCTCACCGCCAGGCCGCGTAATCCGAATGCTCAATCGATCATCGGAATCACGTGCCGTAAACTCGATCAGCCATTCCTTGTCATCGATATCCCTGGCGCGTCCGGTTCCAACCTTCCGAATCGCGTCGTAAATAAACTGTGGGTTCAGTGGATCCAGTGCTGCCGTTACTGCCATCTCGCAAACTCCCGTCAAACTTCGAGCGTATCGAAAGCGAATGAAGCGTCGCCAACCGAATAGATAGCGGCTTCATATTGCAGGATCGTACCGGGCGCGTTACCAGTAGCACCTGCAATCAGAGAAATGTTGCAAAGGTTTGCTTCCGGCGCCGCAGCTTTCCACAATTCCGGATCGATATCCGTGATTTCCAGGCTGCGACCCTCACTGATCAGATCGCATACCAGACGATCGAACTGCTTGCCCTGCTCGAAATACTCGCCCTTTCTCGCCTGTTCGTTACGCAAGTCCAGGCGATGACAGAGGTTTCCTGGCGCGAGGAGGACCACACGCATGCCGCTCTCTTCGACCACCTGGCGAATGACCCGGCCCCAGCGGACACATTCTTCATGGGTGCGCTGTGACATGGAAATAGGCACCACGGGCGTACTTACGCCCATCACTTTCAGGGGGCAGAACGCGCCATGATCCATACCATAGGTTTTTTCCTTGACCGGCAATCCGGCTTTGCTGCCACCTGAAACCAATGCTTTGGCGAGTTCGGGGCAACCGGGCATGACATGCGTAAAAAACCTGCGACCGAAAGGCGCGGGACGCAGAACGTAATCGTGAAAGGACTCGTGTATGCTGCCGCAATCGACAAAGAAAGCACTTTTCGGCAACCAGTGTGGAGACGCGACTATGATCGCATCCGCCTTCATGTCCTGCTCGATCGCCTTTCCGATCGCCTTCAGTACACGTACTTGCTCGGCATCACTTCCATCCTCGGACAACTCCATCAGATAAGAGCCGTTCGGTACGAAGTAAGCCTTCAGTAACTCTCCACGGTTTGATTTGGTCATCAATTACTCCAAAGCAGATAGTGCCATGCACTTGATGATCCCTGGTCTGAAGCCATCCTAACAACTTTCATTCGGCAAACCACCTGTATAAAATTACTAGCACCTTAAAAATATATTAATAAGTGGAAACGCGAAAAAAGCATTCCGCGCATCGCCCACGCATGCATGCGGGGCAACGTAAACCGGCGTCGTTACGCCATCAGGAAGAAGCTTCTGGATTTGCGCCCGCCCCATTGCGGGACGGGCTTCGGAGACGTGGAACTGGGAGGCACCTGGTAAGGATGCGACTCCGGCAATCGCGCATGCGCAATGCGCTTATGAAATAGCCTCACCCGATGCGGAGGTCCGTTTTTCGCTCGCGGTCTCCGTGATCGACGTGACGGGTCGCCGCGGGCGTTCGTCGACGGTCAGCTGGAAAACGTCGGGGCGTGCGTAGTGACCGACCACATCGAAGTCGAACTTGCCCTGGGCAACCTGGGCGAGATCGATCTCTGCGGTCAGGATGGTTTGCTTCTCGAAATCGGGGCCGGCAATTATTTCACCGAACGGGTTGACGATACAGCTGCCCCCACGCGAGATGACAGTATCCGGATCATCGCCGAGTTCGCATGGAAAGTCGTCGGGAAAGTCGCTGCGTAGCGCATACTGATTGCAGGAGAGCACGAAACAGCGACCTTCTATGGCGATATGCTGCATGGAAGCAATCCAGCTGTCCCGCGGGTCCGCGGTCGGAGCGCACCAGATCTGTATGTTTTTCGCATACATGGCCGTACGCAACAGGGGCATGTAGTTTTCCCAGCATACGACTGAGCCAAGGCGGCCATGGGGAGTATCGAATACCGGCATGGTGGAGCCGTCGCCGAATCCCCAGATCAAACGTTCGCACCCGGTGGGCATCAGCTTGCGATGCTTGCCGAGCAGATCACCATTGGGAGCAAAGTGCAGCACGCAGCAATACAGGGTCCCCCCTTCACGCTCGATGACACCGATGACCAGATAAATCCCGTGCTCCTTGGCTATGCTACCTAACGCTTGGGTCACGGGCCCGGGTACATCGATGGCACTTTCCCAGTAGCGACGATACTCTTCGCGCCCGTCCACGGAGCGAGTGCCCACCACCGAACCAAAGGTCGAGCCCTTGGGGTAGCCGGGGATGAATCCTTCGGGGAACAAGACAAGCTTCGCACCCTGCCGAGCGGCTTCGGCTGCCAGCTCACGGGTCTTTTCGAGGCTGCCTTCCGCATCAAAGACCACGGACGCGGCCTGAACGACAGCAACCCGTGTACGACCCGTCGAGATGGATGTATTCATACGATCTCCCACCATATCTGAATTATTTGTATCTATAATGTACACTGCGTGTATCTATAAAGTTATTATCAGCATGAAAAGCCGATTTGGCAAGAGCGCCAGCCAAGTCCTTGCTCAAGCGAAGTCGTGGCGACACGGCACGAGAAAAGGCGGAAAACACGGTAATGGCAATCCGACAACCTGCACAGCGAGGAATAAACAGCGTGGATCACGCTCTGCGCCTGATAACGCACCTCGCCCAAAACGCAGCAGAGCAAGGTGCAACGGCAACAGAACTGACCGTCGCGCTGACCCTATCTCGCCCCACAGTTTACCGGTTGCTGGCCACGTTGCAGGCTCAGGGCTGGGTTAAACGCGAAAACAAGCGATACCGCCTCACGCTGCAGCTGCTGGCGCTGGCGGAGTCCGCGTTTTCTGCCTCCGGCCTGCGCGCGATCTGCCAACCTCACCTGCTGCGCCTTTCCCGCGCGACAGGCGAAACCGCCCACTTTGCGGTACTGGACGGCGGCAAGGCCGGATATATCGCCAAAGTGGAGGGCCAGCACCCTATCCGCATGAACAGCCACGTCGGCTGGCGTGGACCATTGCACGCAACCGCGGTAGGCAAGGTGATGCTTGCAGCCTCCCGGCCAGTGCTCGAGGCGTTGACAACGATGCCGCTGGAGCGTTACACCGATCGAACGCTGGTCGACATGGCCGCTTTGCAGACAGAGATCGAACGCACCCGTCGACAGGGCTACGCTATCGACGATGAGGAATTGCTGGACGGGCTGCTATGTGTTGCAGCAGCCGTGGTAACCGCAGGCAAGCTGATCGGTGCGGTGTCGATAGCGGGCCCCGTCTCGCGCCGTAGTACATTGTTGAAGAGCGTCGAAAAGGTGCGGGACACCGCACAGAGTATTGCGCTAGCCTGCAATTGACGCTATTTCCTCATCAGCGAGTCCCAGTAGGGCTGCGAGCTGAAATGTTCCTTGAGGAAGCCAATGAACGCATGGACCTTGGCGGGCGCATGGCGCCGGCTTGGGTAAACGGCCCAGATCGCGGTATTGCTGGAAATCGGATAGTCATCCAGTACGGTGCGCAGACGCCCTTTCTTGATCGCGCCCGCCACATCCCATGTGGCTTTGAGCGAAATACCCAAACCTGCATAGGTGGCATCACGAATCGCTTCACCATTGTTGCAAATGTAGTTTCCCCGGATTCGAATTCGTTCCAGACCATCGGGACCATTAAAGATCCAATACGGCTGCTGAGACAGCACCAGACAGTTATGCTTTAGCAAATCCTTGGGCTGAGCAGGCTCACCGTAGCGCTCCAGGTAAGCAGGAGACGCGCAGACGACGCGGTGATCGCTCGCTATGCGGTGTGCGACCAGGTCGGAGTCCTGCAACTCGCTGATGCGAATGGCAACGTCAAACGCCTGTTCCACAATATCCACAATCTCGTCGTTCAGCGCCAGATCCAGCCGAACATCCGGATAGCGCATGAGGAATCTTGGCATGACCGGGGTTATATGTTGCAGGCCGAAGGACGCAGGCATGGTGACTTTCAAGGTCCCCTGTACCGCTCCAGCACGGCCCGAGGCTGCCGCGGAAGCGTCCTGAATCGCATTGAACAGTGGCTCGACCTTCAGCAGATAATCGGCTCCGTCCTGTGTCAGTGCGAGGCGTCGTGTCGTGCGATGAAACAGACGCGTGCCAAGGTGGGCTTCGAGTTTGCCCAATCGATACCCGATTGCGGCGGGACTGACATTGAGTTCGCGCGCGGCGGCCGACAAACTGCCTGTATTGGCCACCAGAATGAAGATTTCGATCTCGGTGAGGTAGCTCATGCAGGCGATGCAGCTTGCCGGAAGCCATCGGTCCCATGGTGCGTCCTGGCGCCCATTTCTCGCGGCCCTGCTTTTTCGTCCGGTGATGGTCGATACGTATCCAATGGCAAACCCCAAGCTCTGGCCGCAACGAAATCAGCAAAATCACTTGACATGTTACCGGGGAAGTGCCGAATCAGGGAACACATGCTCCGCAAAAAGCAGCTCGTCCACCTGCTTGCACAAGTTTTATGCGAGTTCGAGGCGGCTCCATGTCATCGGTGAAATATCCCGTCTAGCGCGACGGGTACCAGACAGCGGTATTGGCGGCTGCCGCCGGCCAGACGATCCGGCGCTCCAGCTTGCCGTCGGGGTCTGGCTGCCATTGGGTCAAGACCATGGCG
>CAZYIP010000011.1:0-28374 GCA_964646895.1 uncultured Salinisphaerales bacterium
TCAGAGTCGCATAGATGTCCTGGTCCGCCATGCCTCGTACCTCAAACGCAGTGAGTTCCTACTATCTACGCGACGTCTGCGCAATGGTTCCGCGCACGGAACAAAATCACCGCACCGTTCGTTGGTAAATCAGGACCTGCTGAAGCCGCCCCCCGGCTTGCACTCGACGCGGTCCCCATCCACTACACACATCCCCCTGATCAGGAGTCCCCCATGTCATTGAAATCCCTGCTCCCGGCGATCATCGTCGCGGCGGCGGCCATTGCCGTGACCACCGGTCCGGCGCTCGCACAGGACAACGACGGCAATAGCCAAAACGCCGGCGCCAGTGCCAGCGCGTCCACCAACCAGGCTATTGAACTCGCCTATCACGCAGCCGGCGTGCTGTACGCTCAGATGCATCTGCCCGACAGCCAGCGTATCCCTGCGAAGATGCTCGACGGCGCACGCTGTATCGCTGTCTTTCCCGCGGTCTTCAAGGAGGGTTTTATCGTCGCCGGAAAGAACGGCAACGGCATCGTCGGCTGCCGCGACGACTCCGGTAACTGGGGCGCCGGCGCGCCCGCTTTCTTCGGTCTTTCTGGCGGCAGTATCGGATTTCAGGCAGGCGCGCAGGTGACCCAGCTCATCATTCTGTTCATGAACAAGGATGCGATCGACCAGCTGACCAGCGGCAACATCGACTTCGGTGGCAAGGTTTCCGTTGCCGGCGGACCGGCGGGTGCCCAGGCGAACGCCCACACCGCCCCGGCCTCGATCCTTACCTACCGGCTCAAAAGCTCGGGCGGGTTCGCCGGTGCCGATATCAAGGGCGCGTCCATCAGTGCGAACAAGGACGCTGACGACAATATTTACGGCGGCACCAAAAACGTGAAGCAGTTGCTGCTCCACCACACGGAAGTCCCGCAAACCGTCAAGGTGTTTGCCCAGGCCCTGCAAAAATTCGCGCCGGGCGACGAGTTCAACCCAAACCTGAAGGTCGAGAGCGCCAGTGGTCAGGGCTGACGAGGCCGGTATTGGCTGATGTCAGCGCGAGTGCAGTTCCGGCCGCGGCTGTCGGGCTGCAGAGATGGTTTCGCCAGGAGGTCGAAAACAAGATAGTCGGCGGGCCGGCGCGGCTGCGGGTGGTTGTGCTGCTGGCGTGCATTCTGGCGCTGGACAGCGCGGACAAGGCAACGGTCGGCGCGGTGGCGACGGAGCTGGAAAAGGCCCTGCACATCGGCAACGCGCAGGTCGGAGTGCTGGTGGCGGTCTCCACGGCGATCGGTGCGTTGACGACGCTGCCGTTCGGACTGCTGGTCGACCGGCTGCATCGCGTCCGGCTTGTCACGGTCGCCATCCTGATATGGTCCGCCGCCGTGGCCGTGAGCGGCGCCTCGTCATCCTGGCTCATGCTGCTGCTGACGCGGCTGGCGATGGGCGCCGTCGTTGCCGCCGCGGCGCCCACCGTCGCCTCGCTGACCGGAGACTTTTTCCGCCCCGGAGAACGCGGGCGCATCTACGGATATATCCTGGCCGGCGAGTTGATCGGCGCCGGGTTCGGCTTTCTCATCTCCGGTAATGCTGCCACGATCTGGTCGTGGCGTGCCTCTTTCTGGATATTGGCGGGGCTTGGCATGATGCTGGCCGCCGCACTCTGGTGGCTCTTGCCCGAGCCCATTCGCGGTGGTCAGAGCCATCTGCCGCCAGGTGCCACCGAAATCCCCTCGGACGATGCGGAATACGCCGATCCGCCCGCACAGACCGACACCTCCGGCCTGGATTCGGATAAGCAGACAGCCGCGCAGGAGGATCCGGTCGAGAAGGAAGTCGAGGAGGATCGGGTCAACCCTCACGAAAACCTCGTGCTGCATGACGATCCGGCGCGCATGTCGCTGTGGAACGCTGCCCGCTACGTGCTCTCGATCCGCACCAACGTCACGCTGATCATCGCCTCGGCACTGGGTTATTTCTACTTTACCGGGCTGCGCACGTTCGGCGTGGTGTTCTTGCGCGGCCACTTCGATCTCGGCCAGTCGACCGGCACCACGCTGCTTGCGATCCTCGGCATCGGCGCGATCGTCGGCGTTTTCGTGGCCGGCTGGACAGCCGACCGGCTCCTCGACCGCCGCAATGTCACCGCGCGCATACTGGTGACGGGCGCGGCGTTCCTCATCGCCGCGGCCTTCTTCCTGCCGGCACTGTTGGCCCCGTCCCTGGCCATCGCCGGTCCGTTGTTCTTTCTCGCCGCCGCCGGCCTGGGCGGAAGCAATCCCCCGCTGGATGCGGCACGCCTGGACATCATGCACTCGCGCCTGTGGGGACGCGCCGAGAGCGTGCGCGCAGCGCTGCGCTATGCATTCGAGGCGCTCGCACCGCTCGCCTTTGGTTATGTCTCGACATTGTTCGGCGGGCAAGGCGGCTTCGGTGGCCAGGCGGTGGGTCAGGGTCAGGCAGCAGCGACGGGCCTCGACGAGACGTTTCTGGTGATGCTGGTGCCGCTCGTGCTCGCCGGATTCATTGCCTTGCGCGCGCGCCGAACATACCCGCGTGATGTCGCCACCGCCATCGTCTCCGAATCGGAAACCCGGCCGGACGATGGCCATGCGCAAGGCACGCACTGAAGATCGCATTCACGTTTCAAACGATTCGCGCAGCCAGCGATAGACCTTGCGCCGTCCCCGGAACGAATTGATCTGTTCGGTCAGAGCCGTCCCGGCGAGCAGGCATACCTTTCCGTCTATCGTATCGAGGCGGTAGCGCTTGCGCGCGCCGACCGGATGGGAGAACGCGCTGTACTGGGCAATGACGCGGATCTCGACGCTTTCGATGCGCCCCACCAACCGCTGCAACGAGAGCGAGTCGTCGTCCTCGTCCTTCTTCTCGCCTTCGTCTCCCGGTACCTTCGCGGCGGCCCGCAGGATACCGTGGAAGCCTCCCAGCGAGAGGTAATCGCCCGGTCGCAACGGGCCCTCCTTCATCACGTTTTCGAAGGCCCTGTCGGACTCGTCCTCGCCGGTAACCGCCCGATACTCGCCCATGGGCAATGTGACCATCCGGCCGTCGACGCGCACCAGAAGCTGGACCAGCACGATATGCACCGCCTCACGGCTGAGATTGATCACCAGCGTGGAAGAGCCGAGCCCATGCCCATGGGCCTGATGAATGATGATGAGCGGTTGCTCGTGGTGACGAAAGCTGATGTACAGCAAGCGGGCGTAGACCATCCACACCAGCAGGCTGCCAACCGTCGCCAATGTCGAGATGATAGGCAGATAAGCGTCCATCGACGCCATGACAGCCTCCTCGTCGAACGGCGATAAGGCTCTGGAGGCGAAATGGCAAGTATAGTTCCCCGCGCCGATCCGCAGGGTGCGGGTGCGGAAAAACCTGATGTTCAGTTACGCGCTGGCTCTCCGTGCGTCCTCGGGAACGACAGGGGTGTGGCCTTCTCCCGTGCGGTGGACTTTGCCCGCTCCCTGCCGAACGGGATCGGGAGCCCGCCCGGCACACTCCAGGAGCGCACCAGATGCGCGAACTCGTCGGCAGCGACCGGCCTGCTGAACAGATAGCCCTGCATGAAGTCGCAACGGTGGCGCAGCAAGAACGCCGCCTGATGCGGCGTCTCGACCCCTTCGGCAACCACTTCCAGGCCCAGTTGCGAGGCCATGAGCAGGATGGTTTCGAGCAAGGTCGTCTTCTTCTCGTCCTGACCGATGGCCGAGATGAAGCTTTGATCGATCTTGAGCTTGTCGAGTGGAAAAGATTGCAGATAGCTGAGTGAGGCGTAACCGATGCCGAAATCGTCGACCGCGATGCGTATTCCCAGCTCCCGCAAGCGGCGCAGGCTCTCCACCACCGTCGGGTCGGTACCGACCAGCCTGGTCTCGGTGATCTCGATCTCCAGTCGCTCGGGTGGCAGGCCGCTGTTTTCCAGGATGGCGCGGATCGTCCGGTCGATGCGCACGCCTTCGCTGGAGGCAAGGTGCGCCCCGGAGATGTTCACGGCCACTCGCGGTACGCGCGAGCCCGCCTGCCCGCGCCAGCGCAGGGCATGCTCGCAGGCATTTCTGATCACCCACTCGTCAAGCGCCACGATGGAACCGCTCTGCTCCGCCACCGGAATGAACTCGCTGGGCAGGCGCAGCCCATGCCGGGGATCGCGCCAGCGCACCAGCGCCTCGGCACTTTCGATCGTCCCGGAATCCGAACTGACGACAGGCTGGAAGTGCAGGCACAGCGCATCGGTTTCGATGGCCCGCACAAGCTGGGTGCCGAGCGTCAGCGAGTGCAGGGCCGCGGCGTTGGCCTCGTCGTTGTAGAAATGCACGAACCCGTCACCGATCTCGGCGGCCTCATCCACTGCCGCCGCCGCGCGATCCATGAGCGCTCCGGCGTTGTCGCCGTCGGTGGGATAAAGACCGACGCCCAGCCACGGCTCGGGACGCAACTGCCGATTGCCGAACGAGAGGGGTTCCCGAAGCATCCGGCGCAGCCGATCCAGCGCCGAGGTAATCTGGCCGATGGACTCCGCGCGCTCGAACAGGGCCGCAAACTCATAGCCCTGCAGGCGGGCTACCGTTACCTTGGCGCCGGGCACCGAGTCGGCGAACGAGCGCAGGCGGGTGGCGATGTCATTGAGCAAGGGTTCGGCCGAGTGCGTGGGAGCATTGTTCGCCAGGCGCCGGACGTGCTTCAGGCGGATGCCGCAAACCGCCACATGCTGGCCCGGACCGGCGAGCGACAGCGCCCGATCGAGGCGCTCGCAAAAATGGCGGCGGTTGGCGAGGCCGGTGGTCTGGTCGTAGTACACCAGCTTGCGGATTCGATCGACCGCATCGCGGTAGCGGGTCACATCCTGCATCACCAGCACGGTCAGCGGCGATCCGCCACCGGCATCGCTCATCCTGCTGACGGTGAGGTTGATCACGCGCTTCTCGCCATCATCGCCAGGCAAGTCGATTTCGGTGTGCCGCGGGCGCAGCGAGCGTTCCGGCGATGGCGTCGCGACCTCCTCCGCGCGCGGTATGACTTCCTGTATCGTTCTGCCGACAACCTCGTCGCGATTGCGCCCCAGCAGCCGCAGGGCGCGACTGTTGGCAAGGGCGATCGCACCCAGCTCATCGAGTACCAGAACACCGTCGGAGAGCGTTGCCAGTACATGCTCCGCCGCTGCCTGTGACGTCACCGAAACGATCCGGTAACGCCAGGCCGCGTAGCCAATGGTCAGTATCATGAAGAGCAGCATGAGGTAGCCGAACGGATAGACCTCGAATCCCCATGCCGCCAGGAAATCGATCGCCGCGGTAAAGCACACGCCAAACCCCACCAGCAGCGCCCGGGCGCGATGCCGGCGGCTGCTGCCGCGGGGCGACAGCCGCCACGTGTGCACGCATTGAATGAACAAAAGGAACATCGTCACGCACAGGAAGGCGGCCAGCAGGGTGCCGCCGATACGATAGTGCGCGTAGTAGCCCCACCAGTAGCGGTATGGCTCTCCCAGATAACTGTCGGTGAACAGAAGAACGCAAACGAAACCGATGGACGTCGCCCAGATCCAGGGCGACAGCCGGTTGCGCCAGCCGCGCAGCCCCAGCAGACGTCGCAGCAGCTCGTACAGGCCGGGCGCCAGAAAGATCACGCCGAACTGGCTGACCACGATCCATTGCGCCGCGGTCGCGCCATCCGACGAGCAGTAGACCGCCGCAAAGCCCAGTTGCCAGGTCGCGGCGGCAATGGACAGGCGCAAGGCCCAGACGCCGGTCGTCGAATCCGACTCCCGCCAGCGCAAGAGCAATCCCCACAGCAGCACGCCAGCGGCTGTCGCGACATTCGGCAGCGCAAACGGGTTGAAGTGATAGGCAGTCAGTGCAAACACAATTTACCAGCGGTCGAAAGAGCTGCGTAAAACGGCCGAACCCGGGCGCCCACGCGCCATGGCGGCCAAGTCCCAAGGCTGAACCTATTTTGAACTAGCGGAGCGTGGCAACCGTTTCCCACCTGCGACCCCGACGGAAGGCAAGGGGTAATCGACCAAAGGTACCGCACCGCGCACCGGCGGGCCATCCGGGAGAATACATATCTATGCCAGCGGCCGGGCTCACCGATTCAAGCTGGCTTGCGCGGCCTCCTCCTGAAACCAGGTAACCAGCTCGGCCAACCGGTCGCGCAGTTCGGGTTCTTCCGGTACGAGCAAAGTCAGGGGCGCGCTGGACGGCATCCGGATATCGAAGAGGGGGATCAGGCTGCCGTCGTTCAGGGCACTCGCCACGAGTGGGGCATGACCCATGAGGATGCCACTGCCGTCGATCGCTGCCTGCAGGGCCAGGCTGTAGAGCGAGAAGGTCATGCCCGCCACCGGATGCACTTCGGCCTCGCCGGCGTATCGCAGCCACCGGGGCCAGTCGTCATGCCACACACTGTCATGCAACAGGCTGTCGGCAGTCAGATCGGAAGGTGTTTGCAACGGCCGTCCAGTGGCGACGAAGTGTGGCGAACAAACCGGAAACAGCACATCGTCCAGCAAGGGGAGCGCCCGCGCACCTGCGACTTCGTCTTCGACGAAAAACAGGGCCAGATCGTAGAGGTCCCGACGGAAATTGGGCGGCTGCTCGAGCGCTGACACGGACAGGGACAGGTTGGGAAAATCGCTGCCCAGCCGGCGCAGGCGCGGGGACAGCCACAACATCGCGACAGCCGGAAGGGCGGCTATTCGCACTTCCATCGGGCGGTTGATCGCGCGCAGTGCCTGTACTGCAAGGCCCAGCCTGTCGAAGGCGCCGGTCATGCGTGGCACGATCGCGCGCGCTTCGCGTGTCAGTCGCAGGCCCTGGGGCAATCGCTCGAACAGCGGCTGCCCGACCCACTCTTCGAGTATTCGCACCTGCTGGGCCACCGCGGCAGCCGTAACGTGCAGCTCGCCGGCGGCCTTGACGAAGCTCTCATGCCGCGCCGCTGCTTCGAATGCTCGCAGGGCATTCAGCGATGGCAGCGAGGGCCGGGGCGGCTCGATCGGCATGGAGACCTAGAAAAGCTATGCGTCGGGCTCACGATAACTCGTTTGCCTTATTTTGGCCAACTGACGAGAATCCGAAAAGGGTCAGATTTACTGACGGCTGTACTACAAGTACGGGGATTTGATGATGCTGGAACGACGGCCGTGGGTACCCGAAGCCTGTGAAACATTTATCCAGTCCGTGGCCGCCGAGGCGGCAGCGAAGGACGCCGACGCACTGGATCGGGAAATTCATCGCCTGACCGACGAGAATCGCTCCATACACGAGCATGATTGCGTCAACCTGAACCCGGCAACCAATGTCATGAACCCGCGCGCCGAGGCATTGCTGGCGGCGCGGCTGGGATCGAGGCCATCGCTGGGCTATCCGGGCGACAAGTACGAGATGGGGCTCGAAGCGATCGAGCGCATCGAGATAATCGCCGCCGAACTGGCCGCCGAGGTCTTCGGTGCACGCTACGCCGAAATACGCGTTGGCTCCGGGGCGCTGGCCAATCTGTACATGTTCATGGCGACCACGCAGGCCGGTGACGCGATCATGGCGCCGCCGGCGGATATCGGCGGCCATGTCACCCACCATCAGGCGGGTGCCGCGGGTTGCTATGGTGTCGTAACCCATCCGGCGCCGATCGACCCGTCATCCTATAGCGTCGACCTCGACCGGTTGCGCGAGCAGGCACGGGCGCTCAAGCCGAAGCTGATCACCATCGGCGGCAGTCTCAATCTTTTCCCGCACCCGGTCGGGGATATCCGTGCGATTGCCGACGAGGTGGGCGCCTGGGTGCTTTATGACGCCGCGCACATGAGCGGGCTGATCGCCGGCAAGGCCTGGCAGCAACCGCTGGCCGAGGGTGCCCACGCCATGACCATGAGCACCTACAAGAGCTTCGGCGGACCGCCATCGGGGCTCATCCTGACCAACGAACCGGAGTTGGCCGAGCGGCTCGACCGGATCGCCTTCCCCGGCTTGACGGCGAACTTCGATGTCGCCAAGTCAGCCGCCCTGGCCATCACCCTGCTCGACTGGAAGGTGCATGGCCACGCCTACGCCCAGGCAATGGTGGATACCGCCCAGGCACTGGCGACCGCGCTGGATGAGGCTGACGTGGATGTGTTTGCCTGTGCCCGGGGATTCACGTCGTCGCAGCATCTTGCAGTGGCGGCGACCGCCTATGGGGGAGGACAGACAGCCTCGAAGCGCTTGCGGCGGGCGAACATTCTGGCCTGCGGCATCGGTCTGCCGATCGATGCGGTCGAGGGCGACGTCAACGGGCTGCGTCTGGGCACCCCCGAAATCGTTCGCTGGGGGATGGGTCCCGGCGAGATGCCCGAACTCGCGCAGCTTCTCGCACGCTCCCTTGGCGGCAAAGAGGATCCGGAAGCGATCGCACCCGAGGTGACGGCATTTCGCCGCCAGTTTCAGGATCTGCATTTCATGCGCAAGGCACCACAGGAGTAAGCATCGATTCCCGCAGACGTGCGTTGTTCGGTACCGATAAACGATGAAGCGAGACGCTTGCATCAGTGAAAAACTGGAGGAGGCACCATGGTGACAATCAAAAAGCTGTTTTATCTGACCCTTGTCCTGTCGGTCGGCGCGTTCGGGCTGGCGTTCTCAAGCACCAGCGCCGCTGCCGAATCGCATCTTCAAACCGTCAAGAAACGCGGCGAACTCATTTGCGGGACTGACAATACCAAGCCCGGGTTCGGGTACCTCAACACCAAGACCGGAAAGCTGGAGGGCATGGATGTCGACTTCTGCCGCGCCGTCGCATCGGCGCTGTTCAACGACCCGAACAAGGTCAAATACGTCATCCTGACCGACAAGAACCGTTTTAACGCGATTCAGACGGGTGAGGTCGATGTGGTCTTTTTCCATGCGACGATCACCGAAACCCGCGATAGCGCCGTCGGCGTGGACTTTCTTCCCATCAACTTCTATGACGGAACCGGAGTCCTGGTGAAGAAGTCCCTCGGGGTCGATCACGTATCCGACCTGGATGGCGCAACCATCTGCACCACGCAGGGCTCATCGACGGAAACCCAGTGGCAGACCTACATAAAGGCCCATGACTGGAGCGACTCGACCAAGGTGCTCACCTATCGAGACCTGAACAGCCTGTTCAACGCGCTGATGTCGGGCCGGTGCAACGCCATGACCACCGACGTCTCGGCCCTGGTCGGCTGGAAGGGCAATGCGCCGGATCCGGACGCCCTGGAGGTGCTTCCGGAGGTGATCGCGAAGTCGCCCCTGGCCGGTTTTACGTATCAGGACGACTCCAAATGGCGCGACGCCCTGACATGGATCGTGTACGCCACCATTCAGGCTGAGGAGTTCGGCATCGGCTCCAGCAATCTCGACAAATTCCTGGACAGCAACAATCCCGAGATCCAGGCGTTTCTGGGCAAGACCGGAACCCTGGGTAAAAACCTCGGGCTGCCGAACAAGTTCGTGCAGCAGATCATCCGCAACGTCGGCAATTACGGTGAAATCTATGCGCGCAATCTCGGCCCGGACACGCCCTATCACATCAAGCGCGAGGGCAGCCTGAACGCGCTATGGACGCACGGCGGCTTGATGTATTCGCCGCTTTTCCTGTAGTGGGTATCACGTGATAGAGCGCATGGACAAAGATCGAGTTTTCTAGCGATCACGTTGACGTTGCAATTTGAGGCCGGTGCGGGTCGGACAGCCGGGTCGATGCTCCCGACCCGCACCGGCCCGTGCCATGCCCAGGCCAGACCGGCAATCGTGTCCCGGACACAGCGGACTGGCGTGTGGCCCAGAAAGTTACGTCCGACCCGATGACGCGTAACCAGTTCCGATTCGCACCCATATCCTGGGGTTCATGGCTGGCCCAGGCCGCTGTTGTCGTGGTTTTCATCGGCATCCTCGGCGCCATCGCGCTCATCATCCGTAACAGCCTGGCCGCACACGACATCGGTTTCAGCTTTGACTTCCTGAGCCAGAGCGCCCGTTTTCGCATCAGCGAGGGCCTCACGCTTTCAAACAGCCACGGATCCTGGACCCTGGCGCCCTACCGCGGGTCGGATGCGTACTGGCAGGCTTTTCTGACCGGGCTTTACAACACCATCCGTGTCGCGGTCGTCGGTATCGTGTTGAGTTCGGTGATCGGCGTGCTCGTCGGAGCCGGCCGTTTGTCCACCAACTGGCTGGTCAATCGCATCTGTTTCGCCTTCGTCGAGCTGATACGCAACACGCCGCTGCTGGTGCAGCTCTTCTTCTGGTATTTCGCGGTCGTCCTCAAGCTGCCGGCGATCTCGCAGGCCGGCAATCTGTACGGTTTTTTCATCGCGAGCCAGCAGGGGATCTACGTACCCGCACTGATTCCGGGACCGGGCTGGGCGTTCGGGCAATACTTCGTCTATGCCGGCATTGCCGCGATGCTCCTGACCTGGTGGCGGTATCGCCGCCGCGGGCGATTCGCGCTGGGCCTGCTGGCACTGGCGTTGCCGTGGATCGTTGCCGCCATGGTGTTCGGCAATCCGCTCGTGCCGGGCTTTCCGGAGGTGGGACGGTTTCATGCCCAGGGCGGGCTGCATCTGTCACCCGAATTCAGCGCGCTGCTGCTGGCCCTCATCGTCTACACCGCCGCATTCATCGCGGAAATCGTGCGCGGCGCCATCCAGTCCATCGACAAGGGACAGTGGGAAGCGGCCCTGGGTCTCGGTCTCAGCGAAGGGGCCGTCATGCGGATGATCATTCTGCCGCAGGCCCTGCGGATCATCGTGCCGCCGGTTGGCAACCAGTACATCAACCTGACCAAGAACACATCGCTGGCGATTGCCATTGGCTATCCCGACCTCTTCAATGTGTACGGGACCATCGCGAACCAGTCCGGGCGCAGTCTGGAAGGCATTCTCATCGTGATGGCAGGCTACCTGCTGCTGAGCTGGATCATCAGCTCCCTGGTCAACCACTATAACCGCCGCGTGATGGCGAGGGGTGCGCGATGACGGGCCGCGCACTGACCTGGTGCCGGGAGAGGCTTTTCAATACGCCGTTGAACAGCGTGTTGACGGTCCTGTTTCTCCCGCTGTGCATATGGCTCGCCGGCTCGCTCCTGTACTGGGCCGCAGGTGTCGCACGCTGGGGCGTTGTCGCGGAGAATCTCCGCGTCCTGCTCGTGGGGACCTTCCCCATGGTGGATATCTGGCGTGCCTGGGCAGCCCTGACCATTCTGACCCTGCTCGTCGGGCTGTCACTGGGGTCGATGCTGCAGCGCCCCGGTGCGCGCGTGCTCGCCGGGTGGCTCGCTGCCGTGGTGATCGGGCTTGGAGCAGGACTGGGGACGGGATCCGCCACGCCCCTGTGGTTGCTGGCGGCGTTGACCACGCTGCTCGGAGGCTGCGCGCTGAGCTGGCACCTGGGGGCGCTCAAACGGCTGGGGGGCCTTTTCTGGATCGTCGGCATCGGCGGCGTATGGGCGTTGTTGCTGCCTGCCGGGCTGGACCAGTGGGGTGGTTTGATGCTGAGCATCATCATCACCATCCTGGCTGCCATACTCAGTTTCCCGATCGGCGTGCTGCTGGCGCTGGGCCGGACAAGCCGCCTGCCCGTCGTGCGCATGCTGTGCGTCGGCTACATCGAGCTCATCCGCTCCCTGCCCCTGATCTCCGTACTGTACTGGGCGTGGATCATGGTTCCCCTGCTGATGCCCGGCGATCTGCGCGTGGTGAATCTCGTGCGCGGCATCGCGGGCTTCGTGTTCTTCTATGCAGCTTACGTGGCCGAGTATGTGCGCGGCGGGCTACAGAATGTGCCCGAGGGACAGGCGGAGGCTTCGCGTTCACTCGGTCTGAACAGCTTCCAGACTTCCTACTACGTGGTATTGCCACAGGCGATCCGTGCCGTGATTCCCGGGCTGGTCGGCAACGTTCTCGACATCTTCAACAACGTGCCACTGGTGTTCATCATCGGGCTCATGGACTTCGTAAGCGCCGGGCAGACGGTACTCTCCAATCCGCAGTACATCGGCAGCGAATACGAGATCTACGGCTTCCTGTTTGGTGTGTACCTGCTGATTTCCGGCCTGATGACCTATGCATCAAGAAAGCTCGAACGACGCATGGGCGTCGGGGAACGATAACAGACCATGCCGCATGCCGATCTCGGTGACATTACGCTCTATTACGAGCAGCACGGGACAGGCCGGCCGGTGGTCTGCCTGCACGGGCTGGAGGGCAACAGAACCCATTTTTACTGGCTCACCCGACAGATCCGGGGCAACGAGTTGTCACTGCTGTTGTTTGATCAGCGTGGCGCCGGCCTCAGCACCAGGCCCCGGCGCGCGGCCAGCATGGAGCAAATTGCGGATGACACGGTCGCTCTGATGGACGTGCTGGGCATTTCATCCGCATCCGTTATCGGCATCTCAATGGGCGGAATGGTGGCGCAGCATCTGGCGTTGCGCCACCCGGCGCGCGTGCACCGCCTGGTGATCGGGTGCAGCGCGCCGACCGGCAAAACGGTATCCGCGGCGAACCTGCCCGGTGCGACGGATCCCGGCACTTTGCACGATATCCCTGTGGAAGAAAAGATCGCGAGGAGCCTGCGGGTCGAATTCAGCGAGGCCTACCGCGCCCGGCATCCGAATCTGGCGGAATTTCTTCGCGAAGAGTACCGGGCGCACCCACCCGATCCCCAGCAGGTCGCATGGCGGATGGCGGCACTGCACGCCCATGACGTGCTCGATCGTCTGGGCTCGATCCACTGCGAAACGCTGATTCTTGCGGCTCGCTGCGATGCGGTCATTTCCTGGCAGAATTCCGTGTTGATGGCCGAGCGCATGCCGAACGCCCGGCTGCATGTTTTCGAGTCCGCCGGCCACCGCTTCTGGGATGAACAGGAGGAGGAAGCGGGCGCGATCGTGAGAGCTTTCCTGACGCAATGACGCCGGCAGCCGCTGGTCCCGTTATCGAGGTCCGCTATCCGGATGCGGAAGCTGCACTTCCGCAACCGCAGGAAAACCTGCGCAATCGGGCTTTCTGGTACCCTATGCGCGAACTGCTTGACGGGGTGCCGGCATGGCCGGCTGAGAGGTGCGGGGCGCACTCGCTGCGCGGCACGACCCGTCGAACCTGATCCGGAGAACGCCTTCACGGGCCGATGCCGGCGTAGGGAATCAAGCGGATGGCCGGCGCACGGCTACCTCCCTCCCCACGTGGCGGACTCCGAATCGCAATTCGTCGACCAGACCGGAGACCGTCATGAGCTACCGTTTTCAGGACCTCAAGGCTGCGCACGCCGCGGAATGGCAAGCCTATGTGCAACACGAGTTCGTGCGCCAGCTGGGCGCGGGCACGCTGGACATGGCGTGCTTCCGCCATTATCTGAAGCAGGATTATCTGTTCCTCCTGCATTTCTCCCGCGCCCACGCGCTGGCCATCTACAAGAGCCGCAACATGGCGGATTTGCGCCATGCGCTGGAAGGGCTCGACACCATCGTCCACACCGAGCTGCAGCTCCACATCGACTACTGCCGGGAATGGGGCATCAGTGAAGACGATCTGGCGCACCTGCCGGAGGCCCGGGCCAACATGGCCTACACGCGCTACGTGCTGGATGCCGGCAACAGCGGCGATCTGCTCGACATGCACGTGGCGCTGGCGCCCTGCCTGGTGGGCTACGGCGAAGTGGCCGACTTTCTCAACGGCGCTCCGGCCACCGTCCGCGACGGCAATCCCTACGACAAGTGGATCGCCATGTACGAGAGCGATGCCTTCCAGCAGGCGGTCAGGGCCGAGGTCGAGTGGCTGGACCGGCACCTCGCCGGCGTGGGCAGGGAACGCTTCGCCGAGCTGGCCGGCATCTTTCGCGATGCCACCCGCCTGGAGATCGGCTTCTGGCAGATGGGTCTCGACCTTTCGGAATAAGACGACTACCGCGCCGCCCCCCGCGCGAAGGCCGCATGAATGCGCTGCGCCATGGCGCGGGGATCGTCGGCGAGGCAGATCGCCGACACCACGCAGACACCGATGACCCCGGTCCCGTGCAGGAGTGCCGCCCCTGCCCTGTCGATGCCGCCGATGGCCACGGCGGGCAGGTCAGCCTCAGCGGCAAGCCGTTGCAGTTCCTCGACACCCAGCGCGCTGCCGGCGTCCGCCTTGGTGGCGGTCGCGAACACCGGGCCGATGCCTACCAGATCGACCGCTTCGCTGGCGCGGGCGACGGCGAATTCCTCCGGCGCGGCGGCGGACAGCCCCAGCAGCGGTTCGGGACCCAGCCAGCGGCGCACCTCGCCCGGCGGCATGTCGTCCTGTCCGACATGCACATGAACCTCCGCACCTTCGTCCAGAAGTCGCCGGGCCACCGCCACCCGATCGTTGAGGAACACCGGTACGCGCCGGCCGCTACCGGCAACTGCCCCGTCGACGGCGTTCATGACTTCCCGGGCCAGCCGATAAAAATCGTCGTCAGCGAGTTCCTTGTCCCGCACCTGGACCATGCCGGCGCCGCCGGCCACCGCGGCGGCGGTCGTCGTCGCCACATCGCGACCGGCGCGCGCGCACAAGCCGGAATCGGTGATGAAATACAGGCGCGGGTCGATCCCTGCGAGGCGGGCGCTCATGACGGGTCCCGATCCTCTGGAAACGCCTGCTCCTCGACGGTCACATCGGCCGCGGCCAGATCCGCGTCGGCAATCTCGTGCAGCGCATCCAGAAAGGCCACGGCGTAGCTGCCGGGGCCGAAGGCCTTGCTCGCAGCCACGCTGCCCGCACGGGCAAAATGGGCATGCGCCGCCACTACCGCCTCGAAATCGGCATCGGGAGTCGCGCCGTTGCCACTGCGCCGGACGGCGAGATAGGCGGCGGTCACCGCCCCCAGCGAACATCCGGTACCGATGACGCGCGCCATCAGCGCATGGCCACCGCGGATGCGTGCAACCCGGACCCTGTCGCCGGTGACGGCCACCACCGCATCCCGAATTCCGGATACCGCAACGACGCCACCGGTGGAGCGGGCCAGCCGGGACGCGGCCGGCAGAGCCGCCTCCACTTCATCCGTGGCGTCGACGCCACGGCCACCGTGCCCCAGCCCGGCCAGCGCGATGATCTCCGAGGCATTGCCACGCACGGCGGTGGGCGCATTGCCCGCCACCTGGCGGATCCGGGCCGTGCGATAGTCGGCCGCGCCGATGCCGACCGGGTCGAGCACCCAGGGCTTGTTCGCCTGCCGTGCCGCGCCGATGGCGGCATCCGCGGCCAGCAGTTGCTGATTGGTGGCGGTCCCCAGGTTGACGAGGACGGCCTGGGCGACCGTGGCAAACTGTGCCGCATCGGCCTCATGATCAATCATTGCCGGCGCGGCACCGACGGCCAGCAGCACATTTGCAGTGAACTGCTGCACCACGGTGTTGGTGATGTTCTGAATCAACGGTGCGGCGGCGACGAGCCGCGAATGCAGGGCAGCCAGATCGAGTTCGGGCATCATGACGTTCCCTCCGCTGGAATTGTCCAGACCAGGTTCGACGGGTGTGTTCTCAGCCCCGCTTCCTCCGCGGCCAGCCTTGCCGGCCATCCGGGAGCAGCGGAGCACCCCTTGCCATAGTCGTAATGATACCGCGCTCCATGCCCCCGCTGTAACCCGGCAGGCTCCCGCCTGCCCCGCGGACCATTCCTGGCGCCGTTGCACCGTGCCGGTGGACAAAAACCGGGGCCGGCGCACGCATGGCGCCGGCCTCCAGTACCACTCGATTTCAGCGCTAGCCCTGATCGCCGCTCTTGCCGGACTTGCCGTCCACACGATGATGATGGCGCTTCCACTTCTGCCAGGCCTGATCCCACTCCTGGGCAGAGACATAGCCGTCGTTGTCGACATCCATGCGCGTGAAGATGACGTCCGTTCTCGGCATGCCATGGCGGTGGCGATGGGCATGGCGCCAGCCGCGATGACGGCAATCGCCGGACTTGTGCGACTTCTTCGCGTGCTTCTTGACATCCGATTTCGCGGCTGCCGGTTTGCTATCGGAGCGATGACGGGGTGCGGGCTTGAGTTCGTCTGCCGTAATCACACCGTCGCTGTTCTTGTCCATCTTGTCGAACATGCGATCGGCACGCTGCCTGGCCAGAGCCTCGAACTCGCTCTTGTCGATCTTGCCGTCATGATTGGCATCCATCCTGTCGAATCGCTGCTGGCGAATGATTTCGGGCAGCTTCGTCATTTCCGCCGCAGTGAGCTGGCCGTCGTTGTCGGTATCCAGCTTCTTGAACAGGGCCTGACTGTCGGGCTTCCCGGTGGCGGAAGCAGCGTGGGCGGTAAAGCCCATGGCCGACATCGAAAGGCCCGCGGCAACCAGTGACAGCGTCATGAATTTGTTTGTCTTCATTACACACTCCGTTACGGTCGAGGGGCGCCGAGGTGTCGCCCACGGGGCCTATTACCGCGCGGAGATGTGTTACAAATCTGTCAGCCGGAGGGGAAATTGTCGCAAATTGTGTCAGGCGGGCCCGCTGACACCCCTGGTTACAAAATATCGGGCCGGACAGGCAGGCACTCGGGTTATAGTGACGGCGGATTCCGTCAAGGTAGACCCCATGGCCGAGCCGAGCCCGCACATTCTCGTCGTCGACGACCATCGTGATATCCGCGATTCGCTGGCCCGCTATCTCGCCAAGCACGGCTTCCGGGTGTCGGTGGCGGCCGACGCGACGACGGCGCGGCGCCAGTTGCGCGATGCGGCGCTGGATCTGATCATCCTCGACATCATGATGCCCGGCGAGAGCGGCCTGTCCCTTTGCCGCTGGGTGCATGAGGCGACGGCCATTCCGGTCATTCTGCTGACGGCCGTGGCCGATGAGACCGACCGCGTGGTCGGCCTGGAAATGGGCGCCGACGACTACGTCACCAAGCCCTTTTCGCCGCGCGAGCTGCTGGCGCGGGTGCGCGCGGTGCTGCGCCGCGCCAATACGCTGCCCGGCCGGCTCGATACGCTCGACGAGCGCACGGTGCGCTTCGACCGCTGGACCTTTCATGTCGCGCAACAGGAACTCGAGGACGAGACCGGCCTGTCGGTGGCCCTGTCGACCGGCGAATTCCGGCTGCTGCTGGCTTTCGTGCGCCGTCCCAATCGCGTGCTTTCGCGCGAGCAGTTGCTTGATCTGACCCAGGGACGGGACGCCGAGGTCTTCGATCGCAGCATCGACAATCAGGTCTCGCGGCTGCGGCGCAAGATCGAACGCGACCCGGCCAGTCCGCAGCTGATCAAGACCGTCTGGGGCGGCGGCTACCGCTTCAGCGCGCAGATCGACGCCGAATGACGCGCTGGCTGCCCAGGGGGCTATCCTCGCGCATCATCGGCCTGACGCTGCTGGCCCTGCTCGTCTCCCAGGCCGTGAGCTACTTCAGTTTTCGTCACGGCAGGGAAGACCTCATCGAGCGCATGATCAGCGGTTACATGAGCCAGGCCGTGGTCGCGCTCAATCGCAGCCTGCAGTTCGTCGAGCCGGCTCATCGCGGCCGCATGGTGCGCTCCCTGTCCAGCCGGTTTGCCCGCTACGAACTGGTTGCACAGCCGCCGGCGTGCCCGTCTGCCGGGGACGACTCGGGCAAATACATCGCCGATTTCGCGGAGCGGATGGATGTATCGGCGGAACGCGTGCGTGTCTGCGTCGGCCCGGGGGTGATCCAGCGCACGGGCCATCGTCGCGGCCGGCGGACGGTCGTGGTCGCGTTTCAGCGCGCACCGGGCGAATGGCTGCTCGTGCAGCAGTCCGTCCCCGGCCAGCCGGGTTACTGGGCCTGGCGATCCCTGCGAAACCTCATCATCACCCTGCTGATCATGACCGTCCTGGTGATACTTGCCACGCGCCGGTTCACGCGGCCGCTGCGCGATCTGGCCACCGCGGCCGAGCGCTTCGGGCGCGGCGAGAAGATCAAACCGATCCCGGTACGGGGCAGCGACGAGATCCGGCGCTCGATCGTCGAATTCAACCACATGCACGAGCGCATCGATCGCTTCGTCGCCGAGCGCTCGCGGCTGGTGGCCGCGCTGGCCCACGACCTGCGTACGCCCATTACCGCGCTGCGCCTGCGGCTGGAGTTTCTTCCGGATGACGAGAACACCCGCGCGATGCGTGCAACCCTTGACGATATGGCGCAAATGTCCGAGGCGGCCCTGACATTCATGCGCGAGGAGGCCAGCGTCACACCGGCGCGGCGTGTCGATCTGACCGCGCTGGTGGATGCCGTCTGCGAAGACTATCGCGCTACCGGCTCGGCTGTATCGTTCACGCCGGGAGCATCGGTCGTGCTGGTTTGCCGCCCGGTGGCGATCCGCCGCGCGCTTCGCAACGTGATCGACAACGCCCTCGCCTACGGCAGGTGCGCCGAAGTCACGCTCGTCGACGCCGGCGAGCGCGTGACCATCGATATAGCCGATCGCGGCCCGGGCATCGCGGAGGCGGAGATGGCCTCGGTGTTCGATGCCTTCGTTCGCCTGGAAACCTCCCGCAGCCGGGAAACCGGTGGCGCGGGCCTGGGTCTGTCGATCGCGCGATCGGTGATCCGCGGCCACGGTGGCGACATCACGCTGCGTAACCGATCCGAAGGCGGGTTGTCCGTGCGCATGACCCTGCCGAGGGCACGCTTTACCGGGTCATCATGAAACGGAGGTGGACCGGGCTGACTCGTTTGGACACAAGGGTTATATACAAATAAAAATATATTCTTTTATGTTATTTGAAGCCCTCCTTAATATGTCAATCCAAACCCCGTCAGCAGGATGTGTCCATCATGAGCCGTCTTACCATCCAGACCGTCGAAAGCGCCGCGCCCGAAGCCAGGGAACGGCTGGCTGCCGCACAGAAAGCCAGTGGTTTTCTTCCCAATCTGCTCGGCGTCCTGGCCAATGCACCGATCGCGCTGGAGACTTACCAGGAAGTCAGTCAGATCAACGCCCGCTCCGGCCTGAGCGCGGCGGAGCGCGAGGTCGTCCAGATCACCGCTGCGACGCGGAACGGTTGCGATTTCTGCGCCGCCGGGCACACCAAGATCGCGCTCAAAAAGGCCAGAATGCCGGAAGATCTGGTGCGCGCGCTGCGCACCACTCAGGCGCTGAGCGACCCCAAACTCAATGCGCTGGCGCTGTTCACGCTGGCCGTGATCGACAACCGGGGTCGTGTAAGCGATGAGGAACTGAAGAATTTTCTGGACGCGGGATACGAAGAATCCCACGTACTGGAAGTGATCCTCGGCGTGAGCCTGTCGACGTTGTGCAATTACGCCAACAACGTGGCGCAAACGCCGATCAACCCGGAGTTGCAGGCCTACGCCGAGCCCTACGCAAAAGAGGCGGAGCACCCCATTGCACGCAGCGGAGGCGACACCACCAGCCCCGCCCTAGCGGACGATCCGGCACTCGCGGCCATCCGGGCACAAATCGACAACGAGCTGGTGCCGCTGGTCACGTCCATCGACCGGGAAGGCTTCTATCCCGAGGATTATTTGCGCAGCCTCGGTGCCGCGGGCGGCTTCTCCGCGTTCGTCCCGCGCGAATTCGGCGGGCAGGGACTGAGCCTGGCGCGCCAGATCGAGGTCACCACCGCGGTCGCCGCCCAGTGCGGCTCCACCGCATTTCTCGTGTGGTGCCAGTCGGTTTCGGCGTGGTATCTGCTGCATTCGCCCAACGACGAGGTGCGCGAGCGCTACCTGGCACCGGTGGCGAAGGGCGAACTGCTGTCCGGCAGCGGCATGTCCAACACGGTAAAACACCTCGCCGGCATCGAGAAAATCTATCTGCGCGCGCGCCGCGACGGTGACGACTACATCATCGATGGCTTCGTGCCGTGGGTCTCCAACCTCGGAAGCGGCCACCTGCTGATCAGCGCTGCGGAAGTCGCGGAAGAAGGCTACATCATGTTCGCCGTTCGCTGCGACACGCCCGGGGTGCAGCTACGCCCATGCCCCGAGTTTTCGGGCATGAACGGCACCCAGACCCTCGTCCTCAATTTTGACGGCGCGCGCGTCAGCGCGGCGGACATCATCGCCCATCCGCACCAGTTCGAGGATTACATGGCGCGCATCAAGCCGGGCTTCGTTCTCGGACAGGTCGGCATGGGTCTCGGCGTGGCCGAGGGTTGCCTCGAAACCATCCACAGGTGCAACGCCTCCCGAAACACCACGCGCGCCAACGTCAACGTCTTTCTCGATGATCAGGAAGACGCGCTGGCGGAAGAGCTGCGCAAGCTCAAGGCGCGCGCGGCGATCTATGCGGCGCAGACCCAGGGCGGACAGGCGGCACTGGTCAACGTTCTGCGTCTGCGCGCACAGGCGTCCGAGCTTGCCTTGCGGGCTGCCAATTCGGCCGTGCTGCACGCAGGGGCGCGTGGTTACGTCATGAACAATCCGGCGCAGCGCCGCCTGCGCGAAGCGGTGTTCGTGTCCATCGTCACGCCGGCGCTCAAGCATCTGCGCAAGGAAATTCACGACCTTGAGGCAGTCCCCGCCAAGGCGGAGGCGGCGTAGGCGTGAACCGGCGAATCCGCATTTTCCACCGCCAGGCAGACTGAGGCCCGTCATGACGATCGCCGCGGCGCTCGACTCCGCGGTGGTGCTCGATGCCCGCGACATTGCATTGAGCTATCACCGCGCAAATACGACTCGCGACACTGTTCTGGGCAGCTTCTCGCTGCGCTTGAGAGCGGGCGAGATCGTCGCGGTGCTGGGCCCCAGCGGCGTCGGCAAGAGTTCGCTGCTGCGCGTGCTGGCCGGCCTGCAGGCGCCTGACCGCGGCCAGGTGCATGTCCATGGGCATGCGCTGCGGGGTCCGCATCCCCGCCTGAGCTTCATCTTTCAGGATCCGTGCCTGCTGCCGTGGCTGAACCTGGAAGAAAATGTCGGATTCGGGCTCGACTTCAGGCATCAGCCCGATATCACGCGCGAGGAAAAGCGCGCGCGCGTCGGGGCCGCAGTGGCTGAAGTCGGCCTGGAAGCCGCCACCGGTGCCTACCCCGCGGAGCTTTCCGGCGGCATGGCCCAGCGGGTCGCGCTCGCACGCGGCATCGCGCGCCGACCGGAGATACTGCTGCTGGACGAACCCTTCAGCGCACTGGACGAAATTACGCGCAGCGAGATGCAGGCTCTTCTGCGCACCATTATCGCGCGCCACGGCGCGGCCGCGATCCTGGTCACGCACGATATCGACGAAGCGCTGATCCTCGCGGATCGCCTTCTGCTGATCGGCGGCCGCCCCGCACGGCTGGTGAGCGAGTGGGAAATCACGCTGCCGCATCCGCGCGACGAGGCAGCTCCCGAGATCGCCGACATGCGCGTCGAGGTCGTTCGCGACATGCGCCGGGCCCGCTCGGCCATTTCCACCACCCGCTTGAATATCCGGGATCGAGTACACCATGAACAATAACCCCCGCGAGGACGGGCGCGGCATCACCCGCCGCGGCTTTCTCAAACTCTCCACACTGTTTACGGCGGCCGGCGCGTTGCCGCTTCTGGCACGCTACCACGAGGCCGTGGCCGCCGAGCCCGACGCGCCGCTGCGCATCGGGTACCTGCCCATTACCGATGCCACGGCGCTGCTCATTGCCTACCAGCGCGGTCTGTTCCAGAAACAGGGCCTCAAGGTCGAGAAGCCGCGCATGTTTCGTGGCTGGGCGCAGATTGTCGAAGCCTTCCTCAGCGGCAACGTCAACGCCGTTCACATGCTTTCGCCAATGACGGTGTGGGCGCGTTACGGAAGCCGCTCGCCTTCCAGGGTTGTGGCATGGAACCACATCAACGGGTCGGCGGTGACCGCTGCGGTGGGCCATCATATAGACGGGATCACGGATCTCGGCGGCACCACCTTCGCCATCCCGTTCTGGTACTCCGTTCACAACGTGGTGCTGCAGTTTCTGCTCAAGAGCCAGGGCCTCGAACCGATCAAGACCGGCAAGCCGGGGCCAAAACAGGTCAAGCTCGTGGTGATGGCGCCCTCGGACATGCTGCCGGGACTGGCCACCGGACGCATCTCGGGCTACATCGTCGCCGAGCCGTTCTGCGGTGCGGCCGAACTGCACGAGATCGGCAAGATCATGCGTTTTACCGGCGATGTCTGGAAGGAGCACGCCTGCTGCGTCGTGCAAATGCACGAACGGGATCTCGATGAACGGCCGGAATGGACGCAGAAAGTCGTCAACGGCATCGTCGAGGCGCAGGTCTGGGTGCGTCAGCATCGCGACGAAACCGCCCGCATCCTGGCCAAGGACAACCCGGCCCGTTTTACGCCTCACACCTACGAAACGCTGGCGCAGACGCTGGTGCCGAGCCCCGAACGCCGGGCCGAATACATCCGCTCCGGCGCCATCCGGCACACGCAATGGTTCGAGCCGCGCATCGGCTTCCAGCCGTTTCCCTACCCCAGCTATACGGAGACGCTGGTGGAAATGTTGCGCGACACGGTGGTCGACGGCAACAACGCCTTTCTCAAGACGCTGGACCCCGCATTCGCCGCACGCGACCTGGTGGACGATCGCTTCGTCAAAAAGGCCATCGCGCACGTCGGTGGCATGTCCACCTTCGATCAGCCCGAAAATTTCAGCCGCAAGGAAATAATAGAGGCGTAGCATGCAACAGGTAGCAATCAGTCAGGCGGCCTCGCCGGCACTGCGGCGCGTACAGGAAGCCGGTGCGCGCCTCGGGCTGAGTCTGTCCGGGCTGCTCGTTTTGCTGCTGCTGTGGGCGCTGGGTGTCCATGTGCTGGAAGCCAGCATCCCGCTTGCGCGTCTGTTTACGCCCGCTGCGGCCTTCAGCAGTCTTTACGAGCTGTTGAGGCACGGCGAGTTGACCGGCGACATCGTGGCCAGCCTGAGGCGTGTCGGCATCAGCCTCACGCTGGCACTCGCTGCCGGCATTCCCATCGGCCTCGCCGTCGGCTCGTCACGCCTGTTCGATACCGGCACGCGGGGCGTTTTCCAGTTCCTGCGCATGATCTCGCCGCTGTCGTGGATGCCGGTTGCCGTCATGATCTTCGGCATCGGGGATGCGCCGATCTACTTTCTGCTGACCATTACCGCAGTCTGGCCGATCGTTCTCAATACCGCGGCCGGCGTGCGGCAACTGGACCCGCGCTGGCTCGCGCTCGCGAAAAGCCTCAGCGCGACGCGCACCGAGGTGCTGCTCAAAGTCGTGCTGCCCGGCATTCTCGGCCACATCCTCACCGGCGTGCGCGTGGCGATCGGCATCATCTGGATACTGCTCGTACCCTGCGAAATGCTGGGAGTCAGCTCCGGCCTCGGCTATTTCGTTCTGGACACCCGGGACCGGCTCGCCTACTCGGAGCTGATGGCTGTCATCCTGCTGATCGGCGCCCTCGGTTTCGCGCTCGACAGTCTCGCGCGGCAACTGCATCGGCACTGGACGCGTGCGGGTTGAGCCTTGACTGCCAGCCAACCATGGGAACCTACAGAAACTTGATGCGGGTGCCCAGGTAGACCACGTTGATGTTCTGGCCGTCCACGCTCGTCGCCGTGGCGCCCTGCAGCTGATACTGATGGTAGCTGGCATATAACTGGACGCTGCCGGTCCAGTCAAAAACATAGGCCACTCCATATTGCGTGGCCTTGCTGCCCTGGTTGAGCAGATCGTCATTGCGCGCCCAGTTGAGCTGAAAGTGATGGCGGTCGATGATGTAGCCGACACCGGCGAACCAGAAATCCGCGTCCAGCGCATTGTCGCTTACCGTCTCGCGGTGCTTGTATACGCCGGTAAAATTCAGGCCGGAAGGCAACAGCAGCGAGGCGGAGCCACCGTATTCCTGGAAACGTGCGGAGGAATTGCGGTGGCCATCCGGGTCGATGTCACTCTTGTAGCTCTCGGTATCCAGCCAGTCCGCCGCCAGACCGAACTTGCCGCCGTCGCCAAACTTCGTCTCGTAACGGGCTGCCAGATCGTAGGCATGGCCTTCGAAAAGGCTGGTCGAAAGGACGACGCCGCCGATCGAGGGCGAATCGTAGCGGACGCGGTTTCGCCGCTCAAGGCTGTTGAAGCGATCCATAACGTCCTTGATGCGAACCGCGTTGCCATCGGCGTCCAGGATCCTGTCACCAGCGGCGTCGAGGAAGGAGACGCCGCCGGCGTACGCGTGGACCTTCGCCCCGCCGCCCAGCCCATAGGTCCCGGAGTAGTCGACGCTGGACGTACCATCGGATGCGACACTGCCTTTGCCGAGGGAGACTCTGCCGAACGCGCCCCGGAGCCAGGCTTCGATCTTGCGGGTATCCAGGTTGGCGGCGTTGACGTCCTGCGTACTGTTGATGTCCCAGTCCTTCGAGCGATTGGTGTCGAGGCCGATTTCGTAGGTGAAGCCGGCCATCAGGCCATCATTCATCGTCTGCTTTCCGGTAAACCGGAAACGGCTGCTGGATCCCGAATTGTCCACAAAGCCAACGTCCGAATCCTCGCCGTTGTTGGCAAGGATTGCGGCACGATCGACCTGGCCGGATACCTTGAAATCCATCGCAGACACCGGCGCCGTGAAAGCAAAGGCGGATACGGCGAGTACCGAGAGCGGAACCGTATACTTCAAGTTCGTTATTTTCATTGAATGCCCCCCGAATCAAGAGCGGCGCGGATCAAGCTGGCGGGCTGCCCACCCGCATGGAGCGCTCACCCTCCCTGTCAAGACACGATCCTGCCCGCGCGGGCCAGGATCGGCCCCACCGGCACGCTCAAGCCAGCCCCGCCTCCCGCCTCAGGGCAAGCGCATCGGCCGCATCGCCCAGATCCGCCGGCGTGATGTCCGGTGGATCGAGCTCACCGAACGGCTTCAGCGCCCACGGCGATTCGACGCCGGGGCGAACCGGGTACTCCGCTACGGAATCGACAATCGCCTGCTGGCCCGCCTCTCCTACCATGAAGGCGAGGAACTGCTGCGCCACGGCGGCGTGGGGCGCCGACTTGAGTACCCCTGCCGCCGATAGCGTGATCAGTGCACCCGGATCCTTGTGGCCGAAGTAGTAGAGCGCCGAATTCAGTTTGTGCTCGCCGCGCTCCGCACGCAGCACATACCAGTAGTAATTGTTGATCAGGGCGGTCGCCACCTCGCCGGCATCGCAGGCACGCAGGGCGGACATGTTGCCGTTGTAGCGCTTGCCGTAAGCCTTGAGGCCCTTCAGCCAGTCGAGCGCCGCCTTGCGGCCCTCCAGCAGTTTGATCGCGATGATCTGCTCCTGAAAGGCACCACTGGTCGGCACATAGGCCACCCTGCCCTCCCAGGCCTTGGTCGCCATATCCATCACCGAATGCGGCAGATCCTTCGTTCCGATCATCTTGGTGTTGTAGGCAACCACCCGCGAGCGCATGCTCACGCCGGTCCAGGTGCCATCCTTGGCGACGTATCTGGACGGAACCTGCTCCAGGGTCTTCGGATCCAGCGGCGCGAGAAGCGAACGTTCGGCCAATGCCGCCACCGGCGGGCTTTCTTCGGAATAAAACACATCCGCCGGCGAGCGCTCGCCTTCCTCCATGATCTGGTTGGCCAACTGCGCGCTGTGACCGTTGCGGATCTCGACCTTGACGCCCGTCGCCTTGGTGAAGGCTTCGACCAATGCCGCTGTCGTGTGCTTGTGCTGGCCGTTGTAGACCGTCAGGGTCCGCTGATCGGCGGCGAATACCGTGGCCGGCCTGACCGATCCCAACAAGGCGACACCACCTAGCGCCGCACTGCCGCGCAGAAAGCGGCGGCGTCCGAAATCGATATCAGTCATCGGATACTCCTTATTGATGTAGGGCAGCATGAATGGACGGGTCGGAACCAGCGAGGGGGAGACTCCGGCGCGCTTGTTTTCCTGCAGATGGCTCGCCATGCGGGCCTGCTACGTAACCGTAGAATAAATCATTATCGTTGGCATTTGCATGGCTTGATGCAAAAAATCACGCAAGAGAGAACGAGGGCACCAACCGATGCGGTGCGCCCCGTGCATTCTTGCCGCCGTCGCGGGGAGCGTGTCACTCTCGGGCTGCCCTCCTCAAATAGCAGTTGATGGCCCGGCAGTGGAAGTCACTTCGGGGGCCCGCTCAAGCACAATTCTTTCCACATCAATAGCTTTCATGTTCGGTCGATAGTGCTGACCGGCAGACCCGGGTTGCACCAATCAGAGGTTGACTTTCCGATGAGAATGATTATCATTAATGTTAGGTGAACGAAGAAGAGAGGCTGAAATGCGACACGGTCGACGCGCAACGGGTCCGCAAAGCAGTGTGCCACTGGTACGCGGCTTCTCCGTTCGGCACCTGATCATCAGGCGCGCACGTGGCGAAGCCTGATTCCGCCGAAAACGAACCGTCTTTCCGCCAGCCAGCCGTCGGCAATCGATGCCACCGGCGAGCCAGCAGACACTTCAACGCACGAGAGGTAACAGAAGTGATGCAGCTCCACCAACCAGGCGGCTGGCTGTCGCCCCTTGCACCACGCGCGGTCGATCCGAACGACAACGGCTCCGGGCTGAAAAGCGGCATCGGCAATCTCGCTGCCGGCGTCTGCCGATGGCACGACACCGTCACCGATGAAGCCGGACGTGATGCCCCGGCCAACACGCCCTGGAATTTCCAATAGGAGACGACCGTGTACGCGACCCCCAAATTTCCCACCCTGTTACAACGCTGGTTTGAACTGCTGTCGAACGATTCCGGACCGCATGCCCACAACGCCACCGTGCGCATGGGGATCAGCGAAGGGCAGATCGTCGCGGCCCGTTGCCGGGAAGACACGGCGCCACCGGATACGATTCGGCTGAGGCACGATTTCAAAGGGCTGCTGCGCTCGCTCGGGGCACTGGGCGAGGTACTGGCGATCACGCGCAATGCGTATGCAGTACACGAAAAACGCAGCGTCTATCGCAACCTGAGCCTCGACGGCCCTTACTGCACCGCGCTGGGACCGAGCGTCGACCTGCACTACAACTTCCTCCACTGGGCGCACGGTTTCGCCGTCACCGAAGACACCGACCACGGCCCGAGCAAAAGTCTGCAGTTCTTCGATCGCGATGGCACGGCCGTGCACAAGCTCTACGCCACCGACAACACCGACAACGCGGCGTGGCAAAAAATGGTCGCGCGATTCAGTGCCCACGATCAGACTTCCGGGCTCATACCCGTGAGCCCGGTACTGGACTATCCGGTCGAACGGAACAAATGGTCAGATGCCAGGGCGTTGCGCAAGGAATGGAAGGCGCTGACGGACGCAAGCAACTTCCAGCCCCTGCTGCGCAAATTCAAGCTGCGCCGCATCGATGCCCTGAAGCTGGCCAGCGCCGATCTGGCGCGCAGAGTGCCAAGCGATGCCTGGCACCCGATCCTGCAGCAAGTGGCCGACATTCACCTGCCGATCAGGATGATCGTCGCGAGCCCTGGCGTAGTGCAGATCCACACTGGCCCGATTCACAGACTGAATCTGCGGGGCGGCTGGTTCAACATCCTCGACCCGGGCTTCAATTTGCGCCTGTGTACCCGCGCGGTTCATCAGGTCTGGGTCGTCTACCGGCCCACCGATGAGGGTGGCGTCACTTCGCTGGAGCTGTATGACCGCAGTGGCGAGCTGATCGCTCAGATATTCGGCGCACGGGAACCTGGCGTATCGGAGCTTGCAGCGTGGCGTTCGCTGCTGTCCGACATACCCGACTCGGAGGCGGTGACCGAGACATCCCGGGCAACCATTGGTAACCAGGCAGTTTGAGGACAGCAACGATCAACCCTTTGCGTTCCGGGCGCGGCCCCCTGGCTCCTCCTCCGCGTATTTGCCGCGCCCGGACTTTTTTCTCCTCGCATGGCGGCGTTTCCGTTCGCAATCCAACACCGGCTGGCTCTCCCTGCCGTTTGCCATTGCGATCGGAACGGGAATGACGGCTCCTGGCGCCGCCGTGTGAGGGTTTTTTTACATCCATTGCCTTGCCCGAGCCTGCTTCCGGGCCTGAAGCGCGACGCCGCGGAACAAAATCGCTGCCAGGCCGGCAAGCAGAATCCCGGCCGCCCAGGCGGGCGATTTCACCCAGGCCATGATCAGCAGCCAATACGCAAAGACCCAAATCACGATGGCCGGGGCGAAGTACCAATCGCCAACAAACATCGCAAGGCACTTTTTCCAGAACGGGCGTTTCCCCGCTCACGGCGACGCACCCGCGGACAGACTTCCGGCCAGCCGGCGCGCGAAGGATGCGCACAGCAGCATCAGCAGGCCGATGGCCAGGAGCATTCGCTCCAGCGGAATTCGCACCAGCGCTGGGCCCGCGATGGCACCAGGCACGCCAGCCCCGGGTCGCGGCAACGGCCAGCACGATGGTGAGCGCTTCGACGAATTCCACCAGCGAGGCAAAGAATGCAGCAGCGACCGAGGGTCCAAGGTCCGTGAACCATACGCACCGGCGTCTAT
>CAZYIP010000011.1:28474-36619 GCA_964646895.1 uncultured Salinisphaerales bacterium
CTCAGCCGCCGGCCACGATGCCCGCCTTCAGAACTCGACACCAACGCGCGCTCCGCCAACCCAAACGCCGCTGCGATCCTGAAACCCCGCGTTATCGATGTACTGGATATCCGGCGAGATGTAGGCTGAACCCGCCACGTGAATGCGCCAGTAAGCCTCGACCTGGCGAATGGGTTCGGAGTCGAACGGCAGATGACTGGAATCGCCGCGCCGTGCGATCGCGAGCCCGAGCGTCGTGTCACGTGCACCCAACTGCACAGGCAGCTCGTAGGCGAGAGACAGGAAGTTGGCGTCTGCCTGAACCTCGTCGTTGGCGATACCGGCACGCATTGCCCACAGGCCGGGGCCGGCGGGGCCAACAAGCCCCGCGTAAAAGCCGTAGGCGCGCCCTTCCTCGGACGGACGATCGAGACGGCTTTGATGGGCGGTGTCGTACCAGACGCCCGCCTGCAGGGAATAATCCTGCAGCCGCCAGTCCAGCTCGGCGGCTGTGAATGCGCCCTTGCCGCTCTCCCGAATGGCGAAGACGTTTTGATAGGTCGGGTCGTCAGGATCCTCCAGTCCGCTGTCGCTGCTGACGAACAGCTTGTAATCGAGCCCCTCGCTCACCGTACCCTGATAAGCCGCCCCCAGCACGAAACTGGGGAAACCGATGGTCGGATTGTGAACGAAGGAATCCGCCAGGAACTTGACGTATTCATCGTCGTTCACCTCATTGCCGTCGAGCACGGCGCCCGGATCGAGCAGGCCGACGCGCAGCTGGCCGGGCCCGACCGGCAGTTCGTAGAACAGTTGCGTGGCAGCAATGCGGCCGTTACCGTCGGCGTCGGTCGTCTCACCGACGCTGGCGTTGGACGCAAAGAAGCTGGTCACGCCGTTCTCGCGCGGCGTGGTGGACCCGCGAAGCTCCAGCACCCAGCCGCCCGGCCCCATGTCCATCGAACCCAGCAGATAAAGCTGACCGTTGCCCTCGCTGTTGACATCCTGCCCGTCCACGCTGGATCGACTCGCCGCCTGCCAGGTACCGATGACGATACCCTCGACATGGGCGTTGTCCATATCGTCCGCAGCCGCGGCGCCCGGGGCAAGGGCGGCCCCAAGCGATACGCCGCAGATCGCAATGATTCCGGTAATGGTTCTGAACTGCACCCTGATTCTCCGTTGTTCTCGCAATTCGGGTTTTCAAGCGCAAGCGGCCTGTTCGCCGCCGCTCACTCGAACAGCCATTCGCCGATATAGGCCCCTTCCTGCGGCGCCGGAGGCACGAAGAAGATCGCCGAACCGATGTGGGAGACATACTCGTTGAGGGCGTCAGCGACGCCGAGCCTGGCCTGCAGCGTCTCGAAGTGCGCCGGGTCATTTTGATAGCTGATGAACAGCAGTCCGGCATCGAGCAGCCCGGCCGCGTTGATGCCGTCCGTGTAGTTGTAGGAGCGGCGCAGGATCTTGATCCCGCTGTTGTTCTCGTGGGCTGCGAGACGGATGTGCGATGTCGGCGGAATGACCAGCCGCCCGTTCGCGTTTTTTTTTCCAAAATCCGGCGTATCGAATTCCGACGTGCCCGTGAGCGGCGCGCCGGAGGCCTTGTGGCGGCCGAAGATCGCGTTCTGGTCGCTGATGATGTCCGTGTCCCAGGCTTCGATGTGCATCCGCACCTTGCGCACCACCTGATAGCTGCCGTGGCGCTGCCAGGAAGGGCCGTCCGTGATCCAGACAAAACGGCGAAAGTCGGCGTCCTCCCGAATATTTCGGGTGCCGTCCTTGAAGCCGAGGAGATTGCGCGGCGTGGTCTGACCCTTGCCCGCGGCCGCCCGGCCAAACCCCATGACAGTCCAGCGCGTGGCCGCGGCGCCTGTTTCCTTGGCCACGCGGGCCAGGTCACGGATGGCATGATAGGCCACCTGCGGGTCGTCCGCGCAGGCCTGAAGCGAAAGGTCGCCACCGACGAACGCGGGCTCGAACGCATCGCTCGGCAGCCGCCGCAGCTCCCGCATCAGGGTGGGCTTGCGCTGAGCAAGACCGTAGGTGTCGGTGAATACATTGGGGCCCAGACCGACAGTGACGGTCAGCGAGGCCGGCTCCAGCCCCATTGCCTCGCCGGTATCGTTCGCGATGGCATTCGGTCGCGCGGGCTCCACCCGGCCGATGGGTTTGCCCTGCATCATTTGCGCGATCGCCCCGGACCAGCGTGCCAGCAGGATCTGCAGGTCGCGGCGCCGGGGCGAGGTGAGGGTGAACGTCATGTACATCGCATAGCGCTGCGGCGGGGTATGAATACCGGCCTGCTCGGCGTTGCCGTAGAAAGCATGCCGGCGTGCCAGGTCGATGCCATCGCACTGCTCGGCGGCATCGGCTCGCAGCGCGGGCGACGCAATCACCCCCAGACCGCTGGCGGCCGCTCCAAGAAGCAACCTCCGGCGCGTGGTCGGACAGCCACGGTTCTGTTGTCTGTCGCCTTTGGAAGCCATCGGGATTCCCCTCGTCATCCGGCCGAGGCCACCTTCTCGGCGACCCGGGAGAAGGGCTCCTGCAGCGCCTGAATCGCCCTGCTCAGCCTGGCACCATCGGAAGCCCGCAGTTCGGGCGTATAACGCTGGTAACCACCGGGTTCATTCTGGTCACGATAGGTGTCCAGCAACGCGTTCACCCTGGCAAATTGCACGGTGACCCGTCTCGTCAGATCCGGCGCGATCTTTTCCAGGCCAGGCTTGAGGAAGGAGAACGCCTGCTGGGCGCCTTCGACGTTGGCGGCGAAATCGACGAGGTCGTAGTGACTGAATGATTCTTCCTCGCCGGTAATCTTGCTGGTCAATACTTCTTCGAGAAGGCCGGCGGCGCCGTTGGCAAGATCTTCCGGCCGGTAATCGAGCGTTTTCGACAGCGCGTCGAGTTTTTTCACGTTGTTCTGAAGCTCGGCGGCGAGCGTGCGCGTTCCGGCCGTGATCTCGCCCTTGCCGAAGAGGTCGCGCTCGATCGCATGAAAGCCGTGCCAGCCGACTTTCGGATCGAGATTGGACGCCCGCATATCGACGAGGTAGTCGAGATTGCCGGTATTGTCGGTCACGTCATGGCCAGGAAGCATGAATCCCTCCACGTCCGACTCGATGCGCTCGTAAAAAACACGCGCCTGCGGATACTCGGCCCTGGCTTTGGCGAGATCGCCGGCATCAATGGCTGCCTTCAGCCGCCCGACCGCCGCAACCATGGCATTTACGGTGTCGCTCACGTAATGCGCATAGTCTTTGGCGCCTGCGGCAAGAAGGGTGGCGGCATCACCGGCCGGCCGACTGGCGACCTTTCCGGTGACCTCAAAATCGATCATCTCCTGCTGTGCGCCGGGGCAATAGATCTGATACCGGCCGCCGTCGAGGGTCACCGTGAATCTCACGGTCGGCAGGCCCGGAGCCAGATTCTCCTTCTCGCCGAGCATGCGTTTGCCGCTCAGCAGTTCGACCTCGGTAATGCCGGTGGCAGTCTTGTTGGTCACCGCGAAGGAGACAGGCCCGGCCTTGGCGGTATTGTGATCGAGGGTGCAGGCGCCGCCATCGTTTCCGGTCAGCGTGATGTGGATTTGAGAGGCGCCGTTTTGCACCGGAGCGACCGAATGCGTTCCCGCACCGTCTGCGGTAGCACCCGCCGCAAGAGCCCCGCCAGTGAAAGACAGGAAAATGACCAGTCCGGCTGTGAGGGCGAGCGAGTGCGGCGGGCTGATGTGTGGCATGGTCTGCTCCTTTTCAGGATGGTCGCCGGCGCGTTGGCCGGTAATGAGGGTTGAATCGTTAGCTCACTCCGCGATCCGTCCAGGGCGGATCAACATGCGATGAACGGCTGCCGGCAAAGTCGGCGCAACGGCAACAACACGGCAGCCCTGGTCATGTCCACTCGTCAGGATCGGCGAGTTCGGCCACAGGCAGGCTGCATCGATTAATAGTAATCATTATCATTTTCATCAGCAATATTTTTGTGTCGATTAATTCCATCGCGAAAACCGGCTGGCTGAAGATACCCGCAATGAAACGGCGCTGACCGGCTATCGCACCCGAACGTCAGGCATTGGACGCCCCAACGGGCGTTACCCTGTTGCTCCCCGCGTTAGCCGCCCGCGAAAAACAAGCTGGCGACGCAAGCTTCAGGGCCTGTTCACAATCACCTGCTTGACAAACAAAGGGGTCGTTCTATAGTAGTTGTCATTATGACTACTATCAAAACAACCGATGCTTCAGTGCAACAGTTGCAAGCACTGGGCTTCACCGAATACGAGGCGCGCGCCTATGTCACCCTGCTGACGCATGGCGAGCTCAGCGGCTATGCGTGGGCGCGGGAGTCAGGCATCCCACGGCCCAACATCTATGCTGTCGCCGAAAAACTGGCCGAACGGGGCGCGGTACAGCGCGGCGAAGGCAACACGGGCAAGACCTGGTCGCCGGTACCGGCAGAGCAACTCCTCAAGGGCCTCCAGGTGCAGCACAAGCGCGCCCTGGCGCGAGCTCAGCAATCACTGGCCAGCCTGGGACAGGCGCATCAACCGGCAACGGCATTCAATTTGCGCGACGACGAACTGCTGATGCGGGCGCGCCAACTGATCGACGCCACCAGCGAAAGCCTGCTCATAGCGATCCAGCAACCCGAGGCGGCGGCGCTGGCCGAAGCCCTGCAACAGGCGCGCACGCGTGGCACCGCCATCACGACCCTGTGTCTGGAGGCATGCGACGCGCCCTGCGGCGGCTGTCAGGGTGATCTGCACCGCTATCCACTGGCGCCCAAAGACGACTCGCGCTGGCTGGTGATGGCGGTAGATCACGACCAGGCATTACTGGGCCGGTTGCGCGGCAACCTTGCCGAAGGCGTGGTGACGACCCAGCGTCTGGTCGTGGAGCTGGCCGAGGCCTACATCCGCCAGAGCCTGGCACTGGCCACTCTGGGAAGCGAGCTGGCCGGACGCTTCGACGGCCTGCTGTCCGAACAGGCCAGAGCCCTGCTGGCCGACCTGTTCCCCACGGGCCTGATTCCAGCCAAATAGTCATCCCGAGCGTTCGGCGACATCGCAATGCTGTCGCCGAGCGCAAGTCATTGCGAAAAGCAGAGAGGTAATCACGATGAAAACGAAAGGATCCGCAACGTTGTTGGCCGCCGGCATTATGGGCCTGCTGCTGGCGACCGGCGCCTACGCCAGGGAGCCGGCTTCCACACCCGCCGACAACCCGAATTACATGACGACGAACATCAACAACGGCATGAACTGGTACGGCGGCCCGATCTATACCGGCAAGCCTGCGCTCGAAGCCACGGCGGCACTGGTCAGAGCAGGCGGCGGCGCGGACAATTTTTCGTTTGCGCACGCGCTGGTATCCATGCTCGGTGAAAAGACCGTCAACGCCGAGGTCGCCAAGCTGAACCGGCAATACGGCGAGAAGGACGTGAAAGGCTTTATCAGCGGCATGGATTTTGCCATCAAGGATGGCCTCAAGCGTGCGACCGAAGCGGGCGTCACGCTGCCGCAAGCGCCGGCCGATCTCAAAGGTACAACGCTGGCCAAGGCATTGGTGAAAGCAGGCACCGCACCGGACGGGACCTTCTGGGCGGGCCGCCTGTTCGACGTGGCCATCTCACACCAGCTGCACGATGCGGTCATGGGAGATATCGAAAGCCAGATCAGCCATCACGCGGACAAGAACACGCACAAGATCCTCAACCAGGCCATGTATGACGTCGCCCAGGCACTGGGCATGAAGGAAGTAAAGCTCGCCGCCCTGCATTGATATTGCGCCATTTTACCCGAGCATCATCCGCACGAGCGCCCCACGATGGCGCTCGTCGGTGCGTTCAAGGCCATAAAATCATGTTCCTTGAGATCGGATGGCAGCTCGGTGTTTCCGCAGAAATAGTGCATGTACGCCAGGCGTCCCGCGGCGGCGGCACCGGCTCGCACAAGGCGGCAAAACATTCCAACGCGACATCCAACCGCTCGCGCCCCTTGTCCAGACGGTCCAGCATCAGCACCGTCGGATCAGAAAGTGCTTTTCCGGCGTGCCGATGGTGCCGTACTTCAGCCCCTCGCTGTCGTTGCCGGCAAAAACGAATGCACGGTGCGGAAAAAATCGGCGCTGAACTCCGGCTTCCGGTTGGACAACAACTGCCGAATGCCCTCACCCATGCCGACGCGACTGTTCTTGAGTTCGATCACCGCCACGGCAATGCCGTTGACGTAGCGCACCAGATCGGGCCGGCACTCGTGGCCGCCCTTGAGGGTCGCTTCCTCGGCAATGGCAAAGTCGTTGTCGGCCGTTCAGCCATCCGCATCGTCGTGGCCGCTGTCGCGAACGCCAGCAAAGGGACGGTCCGCTGGATCGATGGTGGCGTGGTGCTCTCCCATGCGCGGCGGGTTGGGGCCGATGAAGGCGGGCCGGCCGTCCCGCCACACCACGGCGTACTGGCCGAGGCGGCGCTTGCGTTCCAATGCCTCCTCGACCGCACTTTGCAGGCTTTCCACGAGACGGCGGTTGTCATCACTCAAGGCATTCATCGTTGCGCCTCACGTTGCAGGTGCTCCCACGCCTGTACATCCATTATCTCGCGATCTTCACCCTGTTGCTCAAAGACCGGGATCGGCACGCGCTCGCTGTTGAGGTAGCAGCGCGCCCTGCTGACGCGCGGTGCGTAGAAGTTGAACAGATTATGCAGGCTACGTCCAAATCGCCGTTCGATGGCGGCGGCGGGAATATCATGGCCGCCGTGGGCAACGCGCTCGGCCACGCGCAGGCGTGACATTTCCATGCTGGGCAGTGCCAGATACACCAGCTCCACCCGCCAGCCGGCGACCCTCAGCCGGTCGACGAGCCGCAGGTAGCCGCGTCCGGCCAAAGTAGTCTCAAAGGCGAAATCCCGCCCGGCCGCCGCGGCCCGCTCGATCTCCGCCAGATACAGGCGCGAGGCCGCCAGCAGGGCGGTTTCCGGCGCCAGCGGCGACAGCCCGGCGGCGATGGCATCGGCATTGATGAAATGCCGGCAACCGGCCACCTCGGGCAGGTACTTCAGGGCAAAGGTGGTCTTGCCGGCGCCGTTGGGGCCGGCGATGATCCAGCAGGTCGGCGCGTCGCTCACGCAGCGTCCTCCAGCGGCAGCCGGATGCGGCCGGTCAGAAGCTGCTGCATCATGCCGGCCTTGAGCGCGCGCGTCTTGGCCAGCCGCGCATCCAGCGCCTCGATCTCCGTGTCCATGTCGGCGAGGACGGTGGCGATGGCGGTTTGCTCTTCTGTTGTAGTCGGCAGCGTAACTTCGCAGGCGGCCAGTTGTCGCCTGGCCAGCCATTTGTCCTCCACCACCAACGTCTTGATGTCGGCCTCGGTCAGCTCGGCATATTCGGCATCCATGCCGCCGCGCAGCTCGTCGCAGCTGGCCCGGAGCGAGGCGTAGAGGTCGGTTTTCTTGACGGGGCCGTTGCGTTTCGAAATGGCTGCCTGCTTGCTCATGGGTCTGTTTGCCCCCTGTGTTGTGCCTGTATCAGTCACGATCTTATCCGGTTGCAACGTCGCATGGGCCGACCGCCAATCGCTACATGTCCCACAACCGTGCCAGCGGCACGGCAAGGCAGTTGTCGACGGCGAGTCTGGTGGTGGCATTGCCGGCATGCAGCAGCACGCCGCCGCGGAAATGTCTGCCGCACTGGTCGGCGAGGCGGCGCAAGCCGGCGCCATCGGCAGGCGTGACCGTGGCGGCGGCCTTTACCTCCACGCCCCACACGTCGCGGCCACGGGTGATGACCAGATCCACTTCCACCTGATCCTTGTCGCGATAGTGCGAGAATTCGAGTTCCGACGCAGTCCAGCCGGATTGGGCGATGAGTTGCTGGACCACGAAGGTTTCCAGCAGGTGGCCGAAGCGTTCGCGCTGTGTGGTGGCGTCATCGGCGGTGAGGCCGGACAGTGTGGCCGCAAGACCACTGTCGACCAGATGGACCTTGGGCGCCTTGATCAGGCGCTTGGCACGGTTGCTGTGCCAGGCAGGGAGCCGCCGTATCAGAAACAGCCGTTCGCATACCGAAAAATAGTGCTCGACCGTTTCGCGGCGCAGGCCGAGCTGCTTGGTCAGGCTGGCGACGTTGAGCAGTTGCGCGCCGCGCAGGGACAACAGCTCCAGCAGGCGTGA
>CAZYIP010000012.1:0-14247 GCA_964646895.1 uncultured Salinisphaerales bacterium
GGTCATGTCAACACCCGCGCCAGCCACGCCCCGATATCGCGAATCTCCGGCAGGCAGACCTGATGCTGCATCGGATAGCGGTGCCACTCGACGGCATAGCCGGCATCGGCCAGAAACTCCTTGCTCATATGGCCGAGGCGCGGCGAAACCACCGGGTCGTGATCGCCGTGAGCCATGAAAACGGGCGTCTCGCGATTGGCCCGGGCGGCCTCCGCCGCCAGTTCCAGGCGCAACGGCAACCACGTCGACAGGCCCATGATCCCGGCCAGCCGCCGAGCGTGACGAAGGCCCGCATACAGCGCCAGCGCGCCGCCCTGGGAGAAGCCGGCCAGAACGATGCGCTCGGGGCCGATACCACGCGCCTGCTCGGCCGCGATGAGCGCATCCACCCGCGGTCGCATCTCTTGCAATCCCTGCGCATCCTCGCGCGCGCCGGCATCGAGGCCATGAATGTCGAACCACGCCCGCATGTGCATCCCGGCGTTGAGCGTCACCGCACGCACCGGCGCGTGCGGGAAAACGAAGCGTATCGCCGGCTCGTCCGGCAAGCCGAGCTCCGGCACGATGGGAACGAAATCGTTGCCATCGGCGCCCAGCCCGTGCAGCCAGATCACAGCGGCGGTGGCTTGCTGTGCGGGCTCGATGACCACGGCATCAAGTTGTTGATCGTTCATGACGCTCTCTGTTACCGACATGGAGGCGCGAATTCTGCCAAAAGGCGCCGATAAGGTTAAACTGGCCGCCATGAGCAGGCTCCAACAGTCCCCGTTTGGCCCGTCATTCGCGGGAATGACGAACGCAGACCGCGAACCAGATCAGCATCACGCAACCCGATGGCGATATGGGAGCACCCAAAAGCGAATCACGGCAGCGATGGCAGCGCTGCTTCTGATGCTGTCCCTGAGCGGTTGCGGCCAGAAAGGCCCACTGTACCTGCCTTCGCCCCAGCCGCCGGCCGAACATCAAGACAACGCATCGTAATGGATCACTTCAACTACGTCGACGGAACCCTGCACGCCGAGGACGTGCCGCTGGCGCAGGTCGCTGAACGTTTCGGCACGCCCTGCTATGTCTACTCCCGCGCCACCCTCACGCGCCATTATCGCGCGTTCACCGACGCGCTCGCGCCGCAGCCACACCTGCTGTGCTATGCGGTCAAGGCCAACTCCAACATCGGATTGCTGAGCGTGCTCGCGCGCCTCGGCGCCGGGTTCGACATTGTTTCCGTCGGTGAATTGCACCGCGTATTGCGCGCCGGCGGCGACCCCGGCCGGATCGTGTTCTCCGGCGTCGGCAAGCGCCGCGACGAGATGGCGGCAGCGCTCGAAGCCGGTATCCGCTGCTTCAACGTCGAATCGGAATCGGAGCTCGCGCGTCTCGACGCCATAGCCCGCGACCTGGGCCGGCGCGCGCCGGTGTCCCTGCGGGTGAACCCGGACGTGGATGCGGAAACCCATCCCTACATCGCCACCGGCCTGAAGGAAAACAAGTTCGGCATCGATATCGCGCGGGCCGAAGCCGTATACCGCGAGGCGGCGGCGCTGGAGGGCGTCGAGCTGGTCGGCCTCGACTGCCACATCGGCTCCCAGCTCACCCGCCTTGGCCCGTTCAGCGATGCCCTCACGCGCCTGCTGCGACTGCTCGATCGCCTGCAGGATGCCGGCATCCACCTGCACCACCTGGATGTGGGCGGCGGTCTCGGCGTGCGCTATCGGGACGAGACGCCGCCGACGCCGGCCGAATATGCCAGTGTGCTGCTTGACGCGCTGAAGGGCCGCGATCTGGAGCTGGTGATCGAGCCCGGACGTGCGCTCACGGCCAACGCCGGTATCCTGCTGATGCGGGTGGAATACCTCAAGCCCGGCACGCACAAGAACTTCGCGGTGGTCGACGCCGCCATGACCGAGCTGATCCGCCCCGCGCTCTACGACGCCTGGCAGGCCATCGTGCCGGTGACACCACGCGCCGACGTGCCGGTCAGCGTCTACGATGTGGTCGGCCCGGTCTGCGAAACGGGCGACTGGCTGGGCCGCGAGCGCGAACTGGCGATTCGCGAGGACGATCTGCTGGCGGTGCGCTCGGCCGGCGCCTACGGCTTCTCCATGGCCTCCAACTACAACTCGCGCCCGCGACCACCGGAAGTGCTGGTGGACGGCGCGCACGTGCATCTGCTGCGCACGCGCGAAACACTCGAGGACCTCATGCGCGGCGAGCGGCTGCCGCAACCGGAGACGAATCCGTGAGCAGCCAGCCGCGCACCGATGCGCCACTGATCCTGGTCGACGGCTCCAGCTGGCTGTACAGAGCGTTTCACGCGCTGCCGCCACTGACCAACTCGCGCGGAGAACCCACCGGCGCGATCTTCGGCATGGGCAACATGCTGCGCAAGCTGATTCGCGAGTACGGCGCCGAGCGTCTGGCGGTGGTGTTCGATCCGCGCGGACCGACCTTTCGCAACGAGCTGTACGCCGACTACAAGGCCAACCGGCCACCGGTACCGCCGGAGATGTCGGCCCAGTTTCCGGCCATCTGCGAGCTGATCGAGGCGCTGGGCCTGCCGCTGCTGCAAATCAACGGCTTCGAGGCCGACGACGTCATCGGTACCCTGGCGCGGCGGGCCGAAAAGACCCTCATGGACACGCTGATCGTGACCAGCGACAAGGACATGGCGCAACTCGTGAGCCAGCGCATCCATCTGCTCGACACCATGCGCAACCGTCGCACCGACCCCGAAGGGGTACGCGAGAAATTCGGCGTGCCCCCGGAGTGCATCGTCGATTACCTGGCGCTGGTGGGGGACACCTCCGACAACATTCCGGGCGTCAGCAAGGTAGGCCCCAAGACGGCCGCCAAATGGCTCAACCAGTACGGATCGCTGGACGCCATCGTCGCCCACGCGGCGGACATCAAGGGCAAGGTGGGCGAGAATCTGCGCGAGGCGCTGGATCAGCTCCCGCTGGCGCGGGAACTCGCCACCATCCGCCTGGACGTGGATCTGGGCCTGGATCTGGACGACCTGTGCCGCGGTCGCGAGGACCGGGCAGCCCAGCGTCGCCTGGCCGAGCGCATGGAATTCAACAGCTGGCTGCGCGAACTGAATGACGCCCACGACGGACAGGAGCCCGCGCCCGCCGCGCCGGACGACGTGGATTACCGCACCGTTACCAGCGAATCCGGGTTCGACGCCCTGCTGGAAGCACTGCACGGCGCAGCGCTGATCTGCATCGATACCGAAACCGACAGTATCGACGCCATGCGTGCGCATCTGGTCGGCCTGTCGTTTGCCGTCGAGCCGGGCACCGCGTGGTACCTGCCGGTCGCGCACGACTACGACGACGCGCCAGCGCAACTCCCGCGAGAACGCGCGCTCGACCGCCTGCGCCCGCTGCTGGAAGACGAAAACCGGCCCAAGGTCGGGCAGAATGCCAAGTACGACATCAACGTACTGTTTCGCCATGGCCTGCGCGTGAACGGCATGGCGCACGACACCATGCTGCAGTCCTACGTCCTCAACAGCACCGCGACGCGGCATGACATGGACTCGCTGGCACTCAAGTACCTGGGCCACGACACCATCAAGTTCGCCGACGTGGCGGGCAAGGGCGCCAAACAGGTCACCTTCAACAAGGTGGCACTGGAGCAGGCCGCACCGTACGCTGCCGAAGACGCCGATATCACGCTGCGGCTGCATCGGGCGCTGTGGCCCCAGATCGACGCGGAAGAGCCCCTGCGCACGCTTTACCGGCAGATCGAGATCCCCCTGCTGCCGGTGCTCGCGGCGATGGAGCGTGCCGGCGTGCTCATCGACACCGGACTGCTTCAGAGCATCAGCGAAGAAATGGCAGCCACCATGCAAACCCTCGAAGCCCGGGCGCATCTTGTCGCGGAGGGTGTCTTCAACCTGAACTCGCCGGGGCAGCTGCAGGAAATCCTGTTCGAGCGCCTCGGCCTGCCGGTGCAGCGGCGCACCCCCAAAGGCCAGCCATCCACCGCCGAGGATGTACTGCGCGATCTCGCCGCACTGCACGAGCTGCCGGAGATCGTCCTCGAATGGCGCGAGCTGGCGAAGCTGCGTTCCACCTACACCGACCGCCTGCCGGAGCAGGTCAACCCCGAAACCGGGCGCGTGCACACTTCGTATCACCAGGCGGTGGCGGCCACCGGGCGCCTGTCGTCCAGCGACCCCAACCTGCAGAACATTCCCATCCGCACCGCCACCGGGCGCCGGATTCGCCAGGCGTTTATCGCACCGCAAGGGTGCAAGCTGGTCGCGATCGACTACTCCCAGATCGAACTGCGCCTGATGGCGCACCTGTCGGGCGACACCGGCCTGACGCGCGCCTTCAACGAGGGGCTGGACATTCACCGCGCAACCGCCGCCGAGGTGTTCGGCATGGCTCTGGATGCGGTGGCGGATACCCAGCGACGCGCCGCGAAAGCGATCAACTTCGGGCTCATCTACGGCATGTCGGCCTTCGGGCTTGCGCGCCAGCTCGACATCGGCCGCGATCAGGCCGCTGCCTACATCGAGCGTTTTTTCACCCGCTATCCAGGCGTACGCTCGTTCATGGACCGTACGCGCGAGTCGGCCCACAGCCGCGGCTACGTGGAGACCCTGTTCGGCCGCCGGCTGTACCTGCCGGAGATCAATGCCAAAAACGCGCAGCGTCGCCAGTACGCCGAGCGCACGGCGATCAACGCGCCGCTTCAGGGCACCGCGGCCGACCTGATCAAGCAGGCCATGATCGAGGTGCACGGCTGGCTGTCCCGGGAACATCCGGACGTGCGCATGATCATGCAGGTTCACGACGAGCTGGTGTTCGAGATGCCGACTGGCAAGGTGGAAGCGCTGGCCGAGCCCCTGGCCCGGCGCATGTGCGCGGTCGCGCGCCTGGATGTTCCGCTGGTGGCCAGCATGGGTGTCGGCGACAACTGGGATGAGGCGCACGGCAAATGGAAAGAATTAGCCTCGAATTCATAGAATTATGAGGCGCGAAAAAAGTTTTGCGCGGTGCGGGGAACTTCATGCGACAGCCCCGGTCTGAACTCTTGAGCGCCGCAATGACGCTCGCCCGCCTCTACTCCCTGGGCGGGTAAGCTATTCCGGTAACCCCAAACCGGAGCCGTATTGCCCCGGCAGCATCTCCCCCCGACTGCCGGGGTTTTTTTATGCGCAAAACGGGGTTGTCAAAGAGGAGATGTCTCTTGCGGCGGCTGACTGCATCTGCTGTCGCGGCTGAAACCGCTCCCACAATTTGCGGCAATCACCACCCCGTGGGAGCGGCTTCAGCCGCGATTATGGCGCACCCTGACCGGCCGGACCATCCGGCCACAGCCAGCCGGTGATGTGCGCGCGCGCTTCATCCAGGCCCACCCCACGCAGCGCGGAGAACAATTGCGCTGTCATGGTACCGCCGTAAGGCCCGAGCGCGCTCCGGGTCTTGAGCAGCGCGCTCGTACCGGCGCCCCGGCTCAGTTTGTCCGCCTTGGTCAGCAGGCAATGGCAGGGCAGGCCCAGCGAGGCACTCCAGCTCAGCATTTGTTCGTCGAACGGCGTCAGCGGATGGCGAACATCCATGAGCAGTATCACGCCACGCAGATCATCGCGCGCGCAGAGGTAGCCTTCGATCAGCGCCCCCCAGCGCTGACGGACGGCCTTCGGCACACGCGCGAAACCGTAGCCGGGCAGGTCCACCAGGCGCGCATCCTCCCCCAGCCGAAAGAAATTGATAAGCTGGGTACGTCCCGGTGTCTTGCTGGTGCGCGCGAGGCCGCGGCGGCCGGTAATCGCGTTGAGCGCGCTTGACTTGCCGGCATTGGAGCGGCCGGCGAAAGCCACCTCCGGCACTCCCGGTGGTGGAAACTGGGATTGCACGGCGGCACTCAGCATGAATTCACAGCGGGAAAGAGTGCTCTGCATCTGCCATCAGCTTGGTGTAGAATCGGCCAGACCCTACCACACCCGCGGCGAAACTCCACACTGAACAGTCGGGTGCGGCCATTAGAGTGTGCAATCGGGTAAATATCCGAAGGTCTCTGCGATCATGCCCGCGTGGCATTGGCCTGCTTTTGGGAGTCAATACGATCATGAAGCGTCTTTTCGTCGTCGCGGGAGCGGCACTGGCACTCACGCTGACCGTCTCTGCAACAGCATTCGCCGTCTCGCTCGTCAACGGTGACGCCGCGGCCGGCAAGGCAAAGGCCGGTACTTGCGCCGCATGTCATGGGGCTGATGGCAACAGCACCAATGCAGAGTATCCGAAGCTGGCGGGACAGCACGCGACCTACATGGTGGAACAGCTCGAGCTGTTCAAGAGCGGCGAGCGCAAGAACGGCATCATGCAGGGCATGGCCGCGCCGCTCGACGAAGAGACGATGAAGAATCTCGCGGTATACTTTTCGCAACAGAAAGCGACTCTGGGCGTGGCCGATCCCGAGCTGGTAGACAAGGGCCGCTCCCTGTATCGCGGCGGCGATGCCGAGGCCGGCATTCCCGCGTGCAGCGGCTGTCACGGCCCCACCGGGATGGGCAATCCGGCCGCGGACTACCCGCGTATCTCGTCCCAGCACGCGCAGTATCTCGCGACCCAGCTGAAAGACTACCGGGACGGCAAGCGCGGCAACTACCCCAAGGGCGAGATCATGCAGGGCGTGGCCGAGCATATGACCGACGAGGATATCCAGGCGCTGGCATCCTATGTCTCCGGCCTTCACGAAGCCCAGGAGGCCAAGGCTGCGGATTGAACGACGCTGCCGGACTGCGCTGCGCCGCCCTGCGGCCCGACCCGGCTCCATCGGAGCACGGGCCACACGGCAGGCGTCACCTGACCCGGCGCGACAACGGTAAGACACGCGTCACGGGCGTGTAAGCGAGGACAGAACGATGCATCGCAGGTTACTGTTTTTTTGGATTATCCTATGCTCTGCACTGGTGGCCGCGCCGGTATGGGCGGCGCAGTACCAGGCCGGCCGCGATTATCGCGTGATCGACCCGCCGCAACCGACGGTCGCCAACTCCGGCGACAAGATCGAGGTCGACGAGATCTTCTGGTACGGCTGCCCGCACTGTTTCGCGTTCGAGCCGTACGTGGAGCCGTGGAGCAAATCGCTGCCGGATGATGTCGCTTTCGTGCGCGTACCGGCAGCCTTCGGGCCAGTGTGGGAGGTGCACGCCAAGGCATTTTACGCGGAAAAGAACCTGGGCCTGGTGAGCCAGCTGCACCGCAAGCTATTCAACGCTATCCACAAGGAAGGCAAACGGCTCGATTCGGAAGACGCGCTGGCGAAGTTCTTTGCCGCGCATGGCGTGGACGAGCAGAAATTCCGCGACATGTACGAATCATTCACGGTGGATACGGAGTTGCAGCGAAGCAACAAGCTCATCCGGGCCTACGGCATCATGAGCGTGCCGACCATCGTGGTGGACGGCAAATACTGGACCAACGCTGAACTCGCCGGCAGCTTCGACAACATGCTGAAGATTACCGACTACCTGATCCAGAAGGTGCGCGAAGGGCAGCAGTCGAAGTAATCCCGCGAATGCGGGAGCGTTAAGGGGATCGCGGGCCGGAGGCCCGCGATCCCAGCTAGCGTGATACGTCGATCACCGCGCGGCCCTTCTGCCGGCCCGCGAGAATGGCATCGATCAGCGGGTCCAGTTCGCTCAACCCGTGCTCGGACGCGAGCGTTTCGAGCCGCTCCGGTTTCCAGTCCGTAGCCAGTCGCTGCCAGATCTCCTGGCGGAGTGCGCTGGCGCAGTTGACCGAATCCACGCCGAGCAGGCTGACACCACGCAGGATGAAGGGAAACACGGTGGTATCCAGCTCATTCGAGGCTGCGTTGCCGCAGCAGGTGACGATGCCGCCGTAGCGCGTGCTTTTCAGCGCCGTCGCCAACAGGTTGCCGCCGACGGTATCCACCGCGCCCGCCCAGCGCCCCTTGAGCAGCGGTTTGCCGCTGTCGTCGTCGATCTCCCGACGATCGATCACTTCCGTGGCACCCAGGTCGGTGAGATAACCGGCCGACCCGGTCTTGCCGGTGGCGGCGACCACGGTATAGCCGGACCTGGCCAGAATGCCGACGGCCACGCTGCCAACACCGCCGGTCGCGCCGGTCACCAGGATTTCACCGGCACCCGGCACGACACCGTTCTGGCGCAGCTTGTCCACGGACAGCGCGGCGGTGAAGCCGGCGGTGCCGTAGATCATGGTTTCGCGCAGTGTCAGATCCCGCGGGCGCTTGACCACCCAGGAAGCGGGCACGCGGATGTAGTCGGCGAATCCGCCCGAGGTGTTCATGCCGAGATCGTAGCCGGTCACCAGAACCTCATCGCCCTCGGACAGCCCCCCCTCGCCGGAGGACGCCTCCACCACTCCGGACGCATCGATTCCCGGCGTATGCGGATATTTTCTGGTCACGCCCCTGTTTCCGGTGGCCGACAGGGCATCCTTGTAGTTCAGCGATGAATAGCGTACCCGGATCAGAACGTCGCCCGCAGGCAGGTCATCGATGGTTTTCTCGGTGATCCGGCGGGTGAAACGCCCGTCCTCGCCTTCTTCCACCAGCATGCACCGGAAGGTCTTCTCGCTCATGGATGCTCCTGTTTTTCGAAGGGCAGCAAACCCTGACAGGATAGCGCCTTCGCCGCGTCAACGAAACGGATGCGCGCATGCCTGGCGCGAACCCGAGTAGCACCACACTCGGTACGGCAGGATCTGCCGGCAAAAAAAAGCGGCGCGCCCGACCGAATCCTTCCGGTCGTACGCGCCGCTGACAGCGCCTGGTAAAGGGCCTAGCCGAACTGCGCTTCCTCGGTCGAACCGCTGAGCGCGCTGGTCGACGCCTGCCCCTGCTGAATCACGTTGTTGACATCGTCGAAGTAACCCGCGCCAACTTCGCGCTGGTGACTGACGAAGGTATAGCCGCGCTCGCGCGCCGCGAATTCCGCCTGCTGCACATCGACGTAGGCCGACATCTGCGTGCGCTTGTACTTGTCGGCGAGATCGAACATCGAGTACCACATGGTGTGGATGCCGGCGAGCGTGATGAACTGGAACTTGTAGCCCATCGCCGCCAGCTCGCGCTGAAACTTGGCAATGGTCACCTCGTCCAGATGCTTGCGCCAGTTGAACGACGGTGAGCAGTTGTACGCCAGCATCTTGTCCGGATGCTCGCTGCGGATGGCTTCGGCGAAACGGCGGGCATCGTCGAGATCCGGCGTGGCGGTCTCGCACCAGATCAGATCCGCGTAGGGCGCATAGGCCTTGCCGCGCGCAATCGCCTGGTCGAGGCTCGCACGCATGCGATAGAAGCCTTCCGGCGTACGCTCACCGGTCATGAACGGATGGTCGTATTCGTCGGCGTCCGTGGTCATGAGATCCGCCGCGAAAGCATCCGTGCGCGCCACCACCAGCGTGGGAACATTGCACACGTCGGCCGCCAGCCGCGCCGCCAGCAGCCTTTGCACATGCTCGCGGGTGGGCACCAGCACCTTGCCGCCCAGGTGGCCACACTTCTTGACCGCCGCAAGCTGGTCCTCGAAATGCACACCGGCCGCGCCGGCATCGATCATCGAACGCATCAGCTCGAAGGCATTCAGCATGCCGCCGAAACCGGCCTCCGCGTCCGCCACGATCGGCGCGAAGTAGTCGACCTTGCCACTCCCTTCGTGCCACTGGATGCGATCGGCGCGGGCGAAAGCCTTGTTGATGCGCCGCACGACCGCGGGCACGGAATTGACCGGGTACAGCGACTGGTCGGGGTAAATGTCGTCGCCGAGGTTGGCGTCCGCCGCGACCTGCCAGCCGGAAAGATAGACTGCCTTGAGGCCGGCCTTGACCTGCTGCATGGCCTGGCCACCAGTGAGCGCGCCGAGCGCATTCACGAACTTTTCCTCGTGCAGCAGCCGCCAGAGTTTTTCGGCGCCGTTGCGAGCGTAGGTATATTCGGGAACGACTGAACCCTGCAGGCGTACCACATCCTCCGCAGTATAAGTGCGTGAAATGTCGTTCCAGCGAGGATTCGTGGCCCAGTCCTTGGCGATCGCCTGGGCACGTATCTGGCGCGAATCGGTCATGATGCCTCCCATAGCAGAAAAGATGTGTTTGGCCCGATATGGCTCAATCGGGTGGCGCAAGCATAGTGCAGGTGCAACAATAAACGAAATATATATGGAAAATAGTCTTAATTCATGTCATGAATATAAAAGATATTGATCTGAATTTACTGGTTTTTCTCGATATGCTCTTGCACGAACGCAGCGTTACGCGGGCGGCGCAGCGCATGGGCTTGAGCCAGCCGGCGATGAGCAACGCGCTGTCGAGGCTGCGACGGCTGCTGGACGACCCCTTGCTGGTGCGCAGCGCCCGGGGCATGGAACCGACCCAGCGCGCACTCGCCATACAGCGGCCGGTACAGGCCGCGCTTGCGCAGATCGAAACCGCCCTCGCACCGGCAACGGATTTCGACCCGGGCGGAACGCAACGCCTGTTTTCACTGATGATTACCGACTATGCGGCATCGGTTCTGCTACCGGGTGTGAGCGCCCGTCTGGCCCGCGAGGCACCGAACGTGGCACTCAACGTCCTCAGTTCGGACGGCGATTCCCTGAAAGCGGTGGAAAGGGGGGAAGTCGACTTCGTGATCGACCGCTTCGACACCCTGCCGGGCTCGTTTCGCAGCCGTCTGCTGTGGAAAGACGCTTTCGTCTGCGTCCTGAGAAAGGATCATCCGGCACTCGCCGATGGCCCGACACTGACCCTGGAGACATATCTGAAGCTGGAGCACATCCTGATCACGCGGACAGGCATCGGCCTGGGGCAAAGCGACGAACTGCTGGCCCGGCACAATCTCTATCGGCGCATCGCCGTGTTTACCCGCCATTATCAGCTGCCGCCGCGGCTGGTCGCCGAGTCCGATCTCTGCGCCACCCTGCCCGCGCGCATTGCCCGCGCGCACAGCCGCAGCCTGGCGATCGAGATCGTGCCGCCACCGCTCGAATTGCCGCCCTTCGACATCCGCATGGTCTGGAGCCCGGTGGCACACTACGACCGCGCGCACCAATGGCTGCGCAGCCTGATCGGCGAAGTCATGGAAACGCTGAACGACTAGCTTTTGCGCCGGCGCTGCGGGAACAGGGCTTGCCCCGTCGCAGGAACGGGGCAAGCGATGACAACAGCGCGGGAATCGCGGCCGCAGCCTGCCCGCGGGTCGCAAAGGCCGCCTCCGCGGAATCTACCCGGTTTCGCTCCTCGCGGACGTTCGGAATCCCGGGTGCCGGCAGCGAGGATAAGCCGCGCAGATCGAACCGCATTTGCACACGCTGGGCTCTGATGCGCGCTCGCGGCGCCCGCGACGGCGCCCGTCACGGTGCCGCGCAGGCGGCGGTTGAGACGCTGATTTTATGACTCGTCCCCCATGCCGTCGAAGAATTCCACCACGCCGGTTTCCAGGAAATACTCTGCCCCGACCACCCGCAGCCTGCCGCCTTCCACCAGCGGCTCCAGCACCGCCGAGCCATGGCGCAGGTAGTTCGCCGACACGCGGACATTGGCGCGCACGGCCTCCTGCACCAGCGCCGCGCGATCGTCCTTGAGATCGGTTTTCATCAGCCCTTCCACCGAAGGCCGGACACGGTCCACGATCGAACGCAAGTTGGGCGACTGATCGCCTCCGGGTTGCTGCAACGCATCCAGCGTGGCCTGAACCGCACCGCACTGCGAGTGCCCCACCACCACCACCAGCGGTGTCCCGAAGTAGATCGCCGCGAACTCGACACTGCCCACCAGCGACGGCGCGATGATATTGCCGGCAACCCGGATGACGAACAAATCGCCCAGGCCCTGATCGAACACGATCTCCGCCGGCACTCGCGAATCCGAGCAGCCGAGGACCACCGCAAACGGCTCCTGCTTCTGCACCAGCTCGATCTGCCGCGTCTGGCCGGGCTGGACTTCGCGTCCTTCGAGGCTGGCGACGAAACGGTGGTTTCCTTCCTGGAGACGCTTCAGCGCCTGTTCTGCCGTCATCATAAGCTTTGCCGGACTCCTTTTCGTGTGAAAAACAAGTAAATAAACGGGATGCACCATTGCGGGAGCAGCACGGGTCGCGATAACGGTGCGGAGGTTTTGCCCGAACTTATTATGAACCTTTGGCCGGTGTGACGCATGAATCCACATTCAGCATGTGTCGTGCTATCATCCGGGCGTTTGCCCACGGACGGACATGCCGCGCTTCAGGGAGGAGCCCGATGAGCACACCGCCACATCCCCCGAGATACCCGTCGCCATCCCCGATCACGGCCGCTCGTACACCCGGGCAGGCCTGACGTCAGCGTACACGGACATACGAAGGAGACGAAATGGAACTGACTCGCAGACGCTTTATCGAACTGGCCGGCTGCGGCGCTGCCGCCCTGGCGGTCGCACCGTCGCGATGGGCGGCCGCGCACACTGCATCAGGCAGGCTGCCGCGGTTGCCGGAACTCGACCTGCGCCGCGACGGCCGCGTCGTTTACGCCCGTCTCGAAGCAAGCCCGTCAGCGGCACGGATCGGGCATCACAACGCCGCGCTGTGGCTTTACAACCACCAGTTCCCCGGCCCGACGCTGCGCCTCCGGGAGGGCGACACGCTCAGGTTGAAGTTCGTCAATAATCTGCCGGAAGCCACCAACCTGCATTTCCACGGCATGCATCTGCCGCCGACCGGGCTGGCCGACGATCCGTTCCGGCACATCGCACCCGGGGAAACGGCCAATTACGAATTTACGGTACCGCAAGGCGCCGCCGGCGTGTACTGGTATCATCCGCACATGCACGGGCGCGTGTCGTATCAGCTCTACCATGGGCTGGCCGGCGCCATCGTCGTCGAGGACAGCGGCGCGCTGGCCACCGAGCTGCAGGACATACCCGACCACCTGCTGGCACTCAAGGATGTCAACGTCGATGCGGACGGCCATATTCCCGACCACAACAAGATGGACTGGATGATGGGCCGCGAGGGCAACCTCGTCACCGTCAACGGCGCCCTGTCGCCCGAACTCGACGTCACCGGGGGCATCGTACGGCTGCGCCTGTGCAACATGTCGAACGCGCGCTTTTACCGCCTGCGCCTGCCGCACGCCTTCATGCGCGTGCTCGCCGTGGACGGCGCGTATGTGGACAGGCCGTACGTCACCGACGAGCTGCTTCTGCCCCCGGCACAGCGTTACCAGGTACTGGTACGTTTCTCCCGTGCCGGCACCTACGACCTGATGGACCTGCCTTACAATCGCGCGCCGGAGATGACCGGAGGAGACCACGCGCACATGGGCTCCATGGACATGAGCGGCGCCGAGGGGCACGCCATGGAAATGCCCGGCATGGACATGGGCTCGTCCGGCGAGCACGGCAGCATGTCCATGGATGACGGGCACATGCAACACCATGGGGGCGGCCACAGCGGTTCCCATTCCGGCGCCATGGCGGGCATGGCCGGTGCGGACGGCAATCGCAGCATGATCGGCCCGATCGGACAGGAAGCGCCGCGCCAACTGCTGCGGCTACACGTCTCCGCACCGGCAAGCGGCAACATACCCGCACTGCGGCGAAAGGTGCGTCGTCTCACCCCCGCTGACGCCGTCCGCCAACGCCGCATTGTCTTCGAAGAAAACATGGACGCGCTGAAATTCTTCATCAACGGTCGCCAGTTCCGTCCCGGCCGCATTGACCAGCGCACGAAACTCGGCACCGTGGAGCTCTGGGAAGTTGTCAACAAGAGCGGGATGGATCACCCCTTTCATATTCACACCAACCTGTTCCAGGTGTACGCCCGCAACGGCCGGCCCGAACCGCGCACGATCTGGTGTGACACGGTCAACATACTGCCCAACGAATCAGTGCAGATTCTCATACCCTTCGAGGATTTCGGGGGCAAAACCGTGTATCACTGCCACATCGCCGAGCACGAGGATCTGGGCATGATGGGTGTGGTGGAGATGGCGTGACGAACTGACGGGCGCTTGCGTCACTCGTCGAGCTTCGAGGGACACGGCGCTCCGCAGGGCGCGCAGGCATTCGCATCCCGTTGCGTATAGCTGGTTTCGACCCCGCCATGGCCGCTGTTGTGCGCAAACGTCGTACTGTGAAGATGATCGAACAGGATCGCCCCGAATATGGCAATGAGCGCCACGATCACGCGCAGCCGGCTGTAATCGCGTTTTGCGGCCATGGTAGTACCTTGATTCACCTTGTTTTGCACCTTCAGAGCCCG
>CAZYIP010000012.1:14347-36098 GCA_964646895.1 uncultured Salinisphaerales bacterium
GTTTTGCGGCCATGGTAGTACCTTGATTCACCTTGTTTTGCACCTTCAGAGCCCGCCCAATGCGCCAAGGCAAGGCGCAGTCCGCGGGCAATGGCCAGCCCTTGTCAAGGACTGCAACGCCGCATTGGCGCATTGGGCGGGCTCCCGCCGGGCAAGCCGAGACGCGGCCATCTGCGGCGTTGCGCGCGCTTGAACCAGGACAGCTGGTCCGGCGCACACGCGCCTTGCAGCTGACCGCGTCTCGGCTTGCTGAAGGCGTAAAACAAGGTGAATCAAGGTACTAGTTCTCCAGGCCGAACCGTGGCCGCAGACGAATACCGAGCATCGATCCGACGAAGGCGCAGGCGAACCAGATCCACCCGTGCAGGCTGGCGGAGGCGATACCGCTGAACATGGCGCCGATGTTGCAGCCGAAGCCCAGCCGCGCGCCATAACCCATGCACAGCCCGCCGATGACCGCCGCCGCCACCGACCGCAGCGCCAACGGCTTGCGGCTTGCGCGGTTGTAGCGCCCGGCCAGCCCGGCCGCGAGCATCGCCCCGAGCACCAGGCCAAAGTCCATCACCGACACCACGTTTACGAGCAGGCTGTCCTGCAGCGCAAGCGCCGGGTACGGCCAGGTCCAGAACTCCCACTGGCTCATGTTGACGCCCAGCGCGCCAAGAATCTTCGCCCCCCACAGGCCGAACGCGAAGGTGATGCCCCACGGATAACCGGCAAGCAGCAGCGTCACCAGATTGAGCACCGCCAGCGCAACGGCGCCCCAGACCAGCGGCCACCGCCCCTTGACGAGCGTCGCCAGCCAGCCGCCTTCGGGGCGGCGTACAACGGCACGTTCGACCGAGCCGTGGTGGCGCCGCTCGATACTCATGAACCACCAGCCGAGTACTGCGAGCACCGCCAGCTGCACGACCAGCGCAGGCACCATTCCCAGCGTCGTGATGAGGTTGACCGGATCGAACCCGGGCTGATCCAGCCACCAGGGCAACTGCATGGTGCCGATCACCGAGCCGACGATGAACATGAGCAGCGTGATCACCATGCGCGCATTGCCGGCACCCACGGTAAACAGCGTCCCGGAGCCACAACCTCCACCGAGCTGCATCCCGAAGCCGAACATGAACGACCCGACCACCAGCGAGGTACCGACCGGCGCGAGGGTGCCGCTGATGCCGGTCAGGCCGAACTGCCCAGCCATTCCGAGCACCGGAACGATCAGCAGCGAGCCGATCGCCAGCAGCAGCATTTGCGCGCGAATGCCGCCGCTGCGGCGACGAACGACGAAATTGCGCCATCCGGAAGTAAAGCCGAAGGCGGCATGATAGAGCGCGATACCCAGGCCGGCGCCGGTCAGGAACAGCCACACCCGGTTCACCGGCGCTTCCAGCCAGATCAGCGCCGCAAGCAGCGCCATGAAGCTCAGGGCGACCCCGACGATGAAACCGTCGACGGTGCGCGCATCCTCGCCACCCGCCGCTACCGGTGCGGCGGACGCCGTACTACCCGTTGCCGTAATTACGCGCGCCATCGATCAATGGGAAAAAAAGTCGAGGATTCGCGCCAGTCCATGCTTGGGAATCTGTACCGGCCGGTTTTCATTCGCTGTCCAGGCAACCATCGAGCCATCGTAAAGACTGACCTTCTGCATGCCGAGAATCTGGGTGAGCGCAAACCAGTCGGTCGCCGCCCAATGGCCGGTATTGCAAAAAGTCACCGCCTGTTCATCCGTCTTCAACCGGGATTGCCCGACCACCGAGGATACGAGTTTTGGTTCGAAAAACCAGGCACCGCTGCTGTCCTGCCTGAAAAACCGCTGATTTGGAATATCCAGCGCACCGGGGATCGTTCCCGCGACCCGCGCCTGCGGATGCTTGTCCTTGCCGTCAAAGAACTCGGCAGGGCGCGCATCCACCAGCTGAACCTCATTCTTGCGGTCCTGCTCCACCTGCCGGGTACTGGCAAGCAGTTGCGGCCGAAAATGGGCCGTGAATTCCTTCGGCCACGGCTGCGCATCGCCGGTGGCTACCTCATTCCCGGCATCCACCCAGGCATGGTACCCGCCGTTCAGAATGCCCACCTGGTCATGGCCCAGTATCTTGAATGTCCAATAGATTCGCGCGGCACTGCCGAAATCGGTCGGGCCGGTTCCTGCCGGCACGATGATCACCGTGTCATCGTTGCCGATACCGAGGCCGCCGATGCGCTGTTCGAGATCCGCCACCGGCGGCAGTTGGCCAATGATACCATCCTGTTCCACGCGCCAGCCGCCCTGCGTATAGCTGCTGTACACGGAGCCGGGAATATGCCCGGCAGAGAACGGAGTCTTGTTGCCGTCGTCTATCTCGCTGCGAACATCGAGAATCACCAGGTTGTCGTCGTGCAGGTGCTGTGCGAGCCACGCCACATCCACGAGCGGCTCCGGCTGCGGCGCGGCAACGGCTGCGAAGGCCCCGCCCAGCAACAATATGACGGCGACTGCAACATGCCATATCGCTCTGAGATTCATAAGCCCCTCCGCTGAAACCGCCGGTAACGGTGCATATAGTGATTCCGGGATCAGCGAGTTGCAAGCATGGCGTCAGACGATTTGGTTATATCGATAAACGGCGATGGCATGCAGCAAAGCCGCGTTGCTACCCGCGGCGATGGGCCATCTGCAGCGCGCGAAGCGTCTCCATCGCCGATCGGGCAGCGTGAATCGGGACGAAAACATGATCATGCCTCGTGCCCGCAATCATGTTGCAACTGATCCCGGCATCCCCGAGCGCACGCGCGACGACCGCGGTGAGGCCCACGGCATCCAGCTCTGATGCGACAGTCAGGGTGATCCACGCAGCAGTGAACGCGATGCCCAGATCCAGCCGCCTTGCATCGTCCTCCGCGAGGATGACGGAAAGCCCTTCGGGCTCGCGAACAGAAGCAACGATCAACTCCGGATCGACCGTACGCCCGGGCGGCAATGAAACAAATGCGTAGCGGCCCTCGTTGAGGACGGGGTCCAGGCCAGCGAGGAGCGTCTGCAGAAGCATCGGGTCAGTTCAGGCCGTGCCCGGTATTCATTTGCGGCGGTGCCGATCATGAAGTTCGCGGACCTGATCCGCGAGGCCGGGAATCGGCCCTTCGACGACGACCCCGGAAACGACCTCCTCGATCGGCAGGGCCCGGACCCGGGAGCGGGTGATTCCCGGTTCGTCGAACCATTCCCCCCGCTGCCGGGCGGAGGTGACGTACACGATGCGCCCCAGGCCGGCCCAGCCATGGGCGGCGGCGCACATCGGACAATGCTCGCCGGAGGTATATACGGTCGCCTTTGCCCGCTCCTCGGCGGACATGTTCATCGCGGCCCAGCGCGCCAGCTCGAACTCCGGATGGCGGGTAAGGTCGCCGCTCACCGTACGGTTGCGGTCCTCGGCAAGTACGGTTCCGTCGGCGGCGACGAGCACGGACCCGAACGGTTCGTCGCCGGCCTCCAGGGCCTCGGCCGCCAGTTCCACACAACGGCGCAGGTGTTGCATATCGGCATCACTGGGCATGGTCGCCTCCTGAATGAATACCTTATATTGCTAGATTTGACCCCACCGGGGCGAAACAGGCTATCAGGCCCGCCAGCGCCATCAGCAGGCGCAGCAGGGGCCGTCTGCCGGATATGAAAGCAAAAGAGAATGCCCAAAGTCCAATCGCGATGCGCACGAAGGCGAACAGCGCCAGCCCGGGATGGCTGCCCAGCTCGATGATGGCCGGGTTGGCGACCATGGCCAGGGGGATGATGTACAGCCCCACGCCGAGGCGCATGGCCGAAGCGGCGACCTTCAGCCAGTTTTCGCCGACGATGCCGGCGGTGATGAACACGGTGCCGCAGACGGGGGGAGTTATGGTTGACAGCAGGGCGAACCAGAACACGAACAGGTGTGCGAGCAGCAAATCGATCCCCAGGCTGTGCAGCGCCGGCCCGGCGACCGCCACGCAGATCACGTAGGCCGCCGTGGTCGGCACCTCCATGCCCAGCAGCAGGCAGGCCAGGGCCGTCAACAGCAGCGCCGGCCACAGGCTCTCCTGCGCCATCGCCAGGATGACGGACGTGAGCTTGACGCCCAGGCCGGTCATGCCCAGCACGCCGATGACGATCGAGGCGCAGATGATGATGGCGGCGATCATGGAAACCTGCCGGCCCGCCACGATCGCCGCCTGGCACAGCCGGCGAAGAAACAGCCGCAGCGATATCTCGAAACGGATATTCGTGAACAGCAGCAGCGCGCCGGCGAGGATCGCCAGACAGGCGGCATACTGCGGAGTGACCCGGGCCACGAACATCTGCTCCAGAAGCACCCCGAAAGGCACCAGAAAGAACAGCATGGTGAGGATCACGTCACGCCGGCTCGGCTGATCCTCCTGATCCAGCGCCTTGAGGCCGTAACGGCGGGCAAACAGATCGATGCCCACCCAGACTGCCAGAAAGTACAGCAGCGCCGGCAGCAACGCGGCCTCGATGATCCGCGTATAGGGCGTACCGGTAAGCTGGACCATGACGAAAGCGCCCGCGCCCATCAGGGGCGGCATGATCTGCCCGCCGGAGGACGCCACCGCCTCGACCGCGCCCGCCAGGGATTTCGGATACTTCATGCGCACCATCGTGGGTATGGTGACCACGCCGATCGAGGCCGCATTGGCCGAAGCCGAGCCGGAGATCGAGCCGAACAGGGCGGAGGCCAGCACCGCAACCTTGCCCGCACCGCCGCGCAGGCGACCGGCGGCCGCCACGGCGATATTCAGGAACCCCTGACCCGCCTCACCGACGTTGAGCACCGCTCCCATGATCACGAAGATGGCGACCACGTTGACCGATACGCCCGTGAGCGGCCCCCAGACACCGCCTTCGGTAATGGTCAGCGTCCCCAGCGTGCTTTCCAGCGGCACCGCGGGATGGCCGAACTGCCCCGGAACGTACTGTCCGAAAAACCCGTACAGCAGGGCAACCAGCGCCACCATGGGCAGCGGCCAGCCGATCGCGCGACGGGCCATCTCCAGGGTCACCACCAGCAGGGCAACGCCAATGGCGATCTGCACATTCCCGGTCATGAAACCGTACTGGTCCGCCAGCGCATCCGCATTGAACGCGGTATAAAGGCAGGCCGCCTCGCCCACCAGCATGAGGATGAAGCCGGAAACGCGTTGCCGGCGTGACCGCGCCGGGTAGAGAAAAAGCCACGGCAGCGCCAGCGCCATGTGCAGGGGCCGCGCCACCAGCGCCGGCACCAGTCCGCTGAAGATCAATCCCAGATGAAACACGATGGAAAGCAGCCCCAGCCCGACCCAGACGCAGGGCGGATCGGGCGGGGCACTGGTCGACGGGGACTGGAGACCTGCTGTGGCGGATGCCTGCTCCGGAGAGGCCGCTACCATAAGATTACCTGGATGCTTGCAGGCGCATCAGCGCATCCCGTCCGGAATCTCGATCCCCGCCTCTTCGTAGTAGCGAATCGCGCCGGGATGAAGCTTGACCCCGGTGGCCATCAGCATGTCCGGCGTCACCGCCTTCCACCAGGGGGAGGTTTTGCTCAGCGCCTTCTTCTGCTCCCAGAATGTCCTGGTCAGCATGTACGCCGTGTCGTCGTCCATCGCCGTGGTGGTGAAGGCATCCACCGGCAAGGAGGTCGTGACCACGTCCTGGTCCACGCCCGAATAGGTTCCTGCGGGAATGACCTGGCGCGTTCGGCCGGTCTCGGCGACCTGCTCATCGGTCATGGTCACCAGCGCGACCGGCGTGCTCGCCGCGGCCTGGACAACGTTCGGTGCGGGAAACGACCCCGCGGTCACGAAACCGTCGATCTGGCCGTTCTTGAGCGCATCGGCCGCGTTGCCCAGCTCCGCCGACGCGATTTCGACCGCACCCTCCAGCCCGAACAGCTTGATGTACTTGGCCCCCTCGCGAGCACCGAAGCTGCCCTTGCCCAGCAGGATCGTCTTTCCCTTCAGGTCGGCAAAGTGCTCAACCGGACTCCCGTCGCGGCGCAGGACGAAGTGCATGGTCAGCGACGGAATGGGAAACAGCGCCCGGATCCCGCCGAAGGCTTCCTTCGGCCGCGCCTTGAACGGGCCCTTGCCCGCCTTGGCGCTCTCGACCAGGCCCGGCGGCGAGGTGAACACGTAATGTCCCTTGCGCACCGAGGCTTCCATGACGTTCTGCACCGAACCCTGGCTTTCCTCGATTGTCAGGATGGTGCCACCCTGGGTGCCCGCCTTGATGGCGTTGGCCAGCTCCACGCCCATCTGATAGTAGGACGTCCCGGTCTTGGCCGATTTGTAGGCAATACGCTGTTCGGCGTGCCCGGCCGTCGCGAGTCCGAGTGAAAAAGTCGCCGCCACAGCAATGGCAGCCGCTGCCTGCAACCGCTTGAACATGTCACTTTCCCCACAAGATGTCGGCCGAAGGGCACCGAGAGTAAACGGGAATGCACTGTCCGGCAAGGTGTCTACAGGTCCCGGTGCTGTTGGTATTCTTGCGATCGTTCGCCAAAAAAAATGGATGTGCAGACATGAACCGTCGTGCGTTCGATGAGAAAACATCCGTCTGGTTGTGGCGCGGGTTGGCCATGCTGTTGCTGGCGGTCTCCGCCGGCACGTTGCATGCGCAGGACCCGACGCAGGCCAAGCCCCGGCTGCAGGCTCTGGAACCCGTGCTGGAAGAGGCGCACGCAGCGCTGGCATCGGATTTTGCCAGGACCGATGTCGGCACCGTACAGGAGCGGCTGAACACCGTCACCCAGCAGGCGACGGAGATCAGGGCCGAGTCCGACAAGAAGCTGGCCGATGCCAACAAGCAGCTCGATACGCTCGGGGAGCCGCCGGCGAAAGGAGAACCGCCGGAAACGCCGGAACTCGCACGACTGCGCAAGCAGCTCGAACAGCGTGCGGCAACGGCCAAGGCCGGTATCGCGCGGGCCAATCTGATCATCACGAAGGCGAACGAAACCCTGGGCGCCATCGCCGCCTGGCAGCAGGCCCGGATGCGCGCCGAGATTCTGCTGCGACAGCCGCCGCCGGTTTCCCTGTCGGTCTGGCGCCAGGCGGCGAGCGACGCGGTCGCGTTCGGTTCGGGCGTGATGCAGTCGCCGATCAAATGGTGGATGGCGCGCCGGCAGGCGGGAACGCCCTCGCTGCGCCTGCTGTTGCTGCTCCTGCTGCCGGCCGTGGGCCTGCTGATCGGCTGGCCGATCCGGCGTTACATCGTAAGGCGCTTCGGCCGTGATCCCGGGGACCGCGACCCGACGTACGCCCGTCGCATCGTCGCCGCATTTGCCGACGGTGGCGCCAACGCCGTCATTCCGGTTGCCATCATATTGCTCGTGGCCGGCGTGCTGGCGTGGCTGGGCGCCCTGAGCGGCCTGTTCGCCTATCTGGTTTATTCGAGTGCGGTCACCATGGCCGCGTTTCTCGCCGTCTTCGGCCTCACCCGCGCCGCGTTGGCGCCGCATCTGGTGCAGTGGCGAATCGTGCCGGTAGAGCCCGCATACACCGGGAATCTGCTACGCGCCACCGGCACCGTCGCGGCGCTGCTGTCCGTGTCGCTGGTATTGCTGACCACGGCGTGGGGCTCCAGGTACCTCACCAGCGAGCTGGAATCCGCATTCTTCCTGATCCAGTCGGTCGCACTGGCACTGGCGCTGGCGTGGCTGCTGACGCCAAAATTCTGGGCGCCATCCATCGCGGCTTCGCAGGAGTTGGGGACCGCCGCGGAGCACGCCGAGACGATCGACGAGGAGGAAACCGGCGAGGAGCCCGAAACCGCCGAACCTCCGCGCTGGATCCGCCTGATCAGCGGCCTGCGCTGGCTGGTTCTGCTGACGCCGCTGCTGGCGCTGGCCGGCTACGGCCGGCTGGTGTTCTACATGCAGTCGCGCCTGGTGGTGACGGGAGCCCTGGTCGGGCTGACACTGCTGCTGCGCCTGGCATTGTACGAAGCGATAGAGCGGGTTCTCGCCGGGCGCCAGCGGCGCCGCCACCGGCGCGGCGTCCGCGACCGCGGCACCAGCGAAGGTGCGGGCGTCAAGACGGCGGTGTTCTGGGTCGGACTGTGTTTCGACGTGCTGCTGTTCATCCTCCTGGGCTACCTGCTGCTGCTGGTCTACGGCGTGCCGCCGACCACGCTCCTGCGCTGGACCGAGCAGCTGCTTGCCGGTATCACCATCGGCAACATCACCCTCTCGTTCGCGGATATTTTCATGGCCCTGGTAGTGCTGGCGCTGGGTATATTCGCGACCAACCTGACGCGGCGCTGGCTGACGAACAAACTGCTGCCGAACACGCGTCTCGACAACAGCGCACGCGATTCCATCGCCATCGGCACCAGCTACGTCGGAGTCGGCGTCGCGGTTCTGCTTGCCATCATCGCGCTGGGGGTCGATTTGTCGAAGCTGGCGCTGATCGCCGGCGCGCTGTCACTGGGCATCGGCTTCGGCCTGCAGAACGTGGTGCAGAACTTCGCCGCCGGCATATTGCTGCTGATCGAACGACCCATCAAGGTCGGCGACTGGATCAAGATCGGCACCACGGAGGGCACGGTCGTACGGATATCGGTACGCGCCACGGAGGTCCAGACCTTCGACCGCAACTCGGTGTTCGTGCCCAATGCCGACCTGATCTCCAATCATGTGGTCAACTGGAACCACCGAAATCGCATGGCGCGCCTCGTGCTGCCGGTGCGCGCGGCCTTCGGCAGCGATCCGAAACAGGTCGAGGCGGTGCTGCTGCGCTGCGCGCGGGAGGAACCCCTGGTTCTCCGATTCCCCGCGCCGTACGTGTGGTTTCGCGGTTTCGGGGAATCCGCCCTCGAGTTCGAACTGCGCTGCTACATGGGCGATACGGACAACTGGGTCGGCGCCGACAGCGGTCTGTACCATGCCATCGACGCGGCATTCCGCGAGGCGGGTATCGCGATTCCCTACCCGCAGCGGGATCTGCATATTCGCAGCGGCCCGGACAGGACGGACCCGGAAGCGTAGCGAGTCACGGCGCGGTGCCAGCCGAATACGCCCGCCCGGGCTTTCGCCAACGCATTCTCGGGACGTGCGTTCACCGGTTGATGGGTCAACGGCGCGAGGGTAACGAAGCGGTAGCCGCCGCGGTCACCTCATCGGCATCAGAAGCGAGCAGGGCGAGGTAAAGAAACTTGGCCGGCTCCGCTGTGGCCGCGGCCGGGATCGCGGGCTCGATGGGTAGATGACTGCGGCTGAGTTGCATCGCTATATTCCGATGGCGGTTTGAACTCCATGTGACTTTGGCCGCAGAGGCGCCATGGAAGTTCGGGTTTCGGCGCAATCTCCGCGCTGCTTCTTCAGCTTTCTCCACCCCGGCGCAGTGAAAAGCGAAGAAACGCCCACCATTTCATCATTCTGAAAAACCCCGGCGCAGACTCTATTATTCTGGTTGAATATGCCAGAGGAAATTGCCCATGCGTACTCCTGAGGAAACCGCGCTGCTCATCGCTCTTCTGCTTCAGCGCTCCGAGCAGAAACACGCCCGAATCAGTCTCCCCACGCTGCGTCGCCTGTCGAAACGACGCCATATCCGCATGGCTTTCCTGAGCATGGTCGAGGATCACCTGGACGATCTCGGGGTGATTCTGTTCGAGCTTGAACGCGGCGGATACGGCCTGATTCCTTCACGCGCCCTTGAAGGCGCTCAGATAATTACCGCAAAGCAATATTTGCAGAATGAGCTTTGCAACGGGATTGACTTCGATGCGATTCGGGATGAGCTGGAACAACATTCCGATCTGGAAGAAGACGAGGAAGCGTAGCTTCCCTGCAGCCCACCGTGAAAGGATCATCGCCTCTGGTAGAGGTTTCCAGACAGCCACGAAACACGACAGGCGAAACGACATCCGGATCGGCCTGTTTCAGCACCGTCCGGCATTGTTTGCGGGAGCGGCTTCAGTCGCGGTTGTCGCGTTTTATCGCGGCTGAAGTCGCTCCCACAATGAGGCCTGTTCATACACGATCCGTTTCTGACCAATATCCGCAGACCACCCTCGGGAGAAACGGCTCAGTGGTGACGCCCGAAGATAAGCGAAAGAACGAACAAAATAAGGAAGATTACGAAAAGTATCTTGGCGATGCCGGCAGCGGTACCGGCTATGCCGCCGAAACCGAAAACAGCGGCAATGATCGCGATGACCAGAAATACACCCGCCCAATAAAGCATAAGATTCTCCTTCTATCTTTCCGGTAAAGCCTGCAACGCCGTAGCCCGTTCAGCAGGCCGCCTTGCCCGAATCTGGGAAGGCGACCCGCAACCAGGTGCAGAGCTGACGCCCGCACAAGCCCTGATGGGAGGCCTGCTCGTGCGGCGCAACGCTCCTACAGCGTTTTCTCAAACTCCCTGACCCGCTGTTCCGCCTCGTCCCTGGCCATACCGTAACGCTCCTGCAGCTTGCCGACGAGATACTCCGCATCGCCGCTGGCCTCGGTGAGGTCATCGTCGGTGAGCTTGCCCCACTGCGACTTGAGTTTTCCTCTCAGTTGCTTCCACTTGCCCTTGATTCGGTCCTCATTCATATCATCTCACCTCTGTATTTGAAGGTTACGAGAAACTCGTTTGGCCACGCAGACTATTTATGCATCCACAACATGAAAATCACTTTACTTTCAGACCGGAATCGTCGACCTCTTTTACGCCTTTCACGCTTTTCGCGGCGGCTACCGCCTTTTTGACTTCAATATCGCTTGACAATACACCGGTCAGCGTAACGACGCCGTTGTTTGTTTCAACCGAAATATCGGTACTTGGAATGCCCTTGGTCGTCAGAAGTTCCGACTTCACCTTGGTCGTTATCCAGGTATCGCTGACCGCCTCGCCAACACTCGAAGAGTGCTCGCTGTCAGCTGCAAACGCCGGTTGTGCGGTGAACGCAACGCTACCGGCTGCGATGGACCCGAGTGCTATCGCAAATGCGACAGCGGTGACCTTGCGTGAACTGTTCATGCTTTATCTCCAGGCTGGATTATCGGTAACACATGACGGCAACTTCCAATCGAATGCGTCGATGCCGCATTCATGGAACGCAGTCATGCTCGCTAGTTTCATTCAGGAGAGCCGATGGTCTAAAACCGGCAGGATATTTTGACCGGACATGAGGCGATACCCGTTACCCGCATGGCGTGTGAATGATTACGCGCCGAGCGCGGGTTCATTTGGCGAATGCGCCTGTATTTCGAACTATCGCATCGTTATGTCCTTCACTTCTTTTATGGATATTGAACTCATGCAGCTGCCACACGGAATAGGACCGGGGAGAAGAGCCATGGTTCAATCATGAGGCAAGCGCACACTTCGGGTGTCGGCACCCCGTCCGCGTGACTGATTGCAGCGTATTGCGTGCCGAAACAGTCAACGAGTTCGCAAACAACATGTTCACCCGGCGCCAGGAACGAAGCAGCCGGCATCCAGTCACCGGGATGGACCTTGCGGGTCCAGACCCGCACGTTTTCACGCAATGGGTTACGCATATCAAAGCACTGTCAAATGCTCTATAAATCAACAGGAGCATGTCCGAATGATGGAGGGGCGCGCATGAACAGCACAGACGTTCTGGTCGTGGGGGCGGGACCGGTGGGGTTGACGGCCGCCGCCGAATTGCGCCGCCACGGCGTGGAGTGCCGGATCATCGATCGCCTGCGTACGCCGCCGCGCTACGCGAAGGCGGTCGGGATCCAGCCGCGAACGCTGGAAATCTGGGAAGACATGGGTCTGCTGCGCACGGCACTCGACGCGGCAAGCGAACTCAGCGGCCAGCTGATCTTCGTCAACGGACAGGAGGTCGCGCGCATGGAGCTCTCCCTGCCCGCAGACGTGCCTTACGGTTTCCTCGGCCTTCCGCAATACGAAACCGAGCGCATCCTCGCCGAGCATCTCGCACTCTTCGGGACCCGGATCGAGCGCGGCGTCGAACTCGCCACCTTCGAGCAGGATGCGGACGGGGTGACGGCGACGCTCGCGGGGTCGTCCGGCACGGACACCATCCGCGCGCGCTATCTCATCGGCTGCGATGGCGCCCACAGCACCGTGCGCAAGGGGCTGGGCCTGAAGTTCGAGGGCGGCGCTTTTCCGGAGGCGTACATGCTCGGGGATGTCGAGGTCGACTGGTCGCTGCCGACCGGCTTCGCCATCCGGGCCTCGCACCAGAGTGACGGCCAGACCGACGATCTGCTCGTCTGCATACCGCTACCGGGGCGCAACCGCTACCGCATGTCGATGCTCGTGCCGAAGGACATGGCGCAGACGCGGGCGGCGGACGATACGGTGGCGCACGGCTTCGAAAGCGGCAAGCGGCCGGAACTGCACCACATCCAGGCCGTCCTCGACCGCTTGTCGCCCGAGCGTACCGTCGCTTCGAATCTGCGCTGGTCGTCGATTTTCCGGATCAGCCACAGGATCGTCGACCGCTACGCCAGCGGGCGCGTGTTCGTCGCGGGAGACGCCGCGCACATCCATCCGCCGACCGGCGCCCAGGGGATGAATACGGGTATCCATGATGCCTGCAATCTGGCCTGGAAGCTCGCGCTGGCGGTTCGCGGCATCGCCGCACCGGGTTTGCTCGAAAGCTACGACGCGGAGCGCCGGCCGATCGGCGAGGAAGTCGTCGGGCGAACGGTGCGCCACGCCCGCGAAGGTTTCGAGAGGGATCCCGACACGCCCGAGATGATAATCCGTCGCGAGGCGCAACTGCTCGTCGGCTACCGTGGCAGCCCGCTGGTGGAGGACGCCGACGGCGCCGCAGCGGCCGGCGCGCCGCAAGCCGGCGATCGCGCGCCCGATGCCCGCGGACTCACGCGCGGCGCGGTCGCCTTCCCGCTGCGCTTGTTCGAGTTTCTGCGCGGCCCCCGGCACAAGCTCCTTCTGTATGCCGATGCCACCGTCGGCGCGCAAGCCTTGCGCAACTTCGAACAGGTCGCTGCCCGCGCTACCGAAACCGCCCACGGCGACCTCGATGCCTACGCGGTTCTCGCCCCGGAGGTGGACGCGCAAGGGCTGCTCGTCCCCGTCATCCGCGATCGTGACGGCGCGTTCCGCCAGGCCTATGCGGTACAGGGTGCCTGCGCATGTGTGGTGCGCCCCGATGGCTATATTGGCTACCGCGCCAGTTCGGTCGACGGCGAGCGGATCGCCGCTCATCTCGGCCGTTCGTTTTCGAGCAGCTAGAGCGATATACGGAATAAGGAAGCCGCGTTGTCCGACGAAAACTTCCGGCGCTCCGCATCGGAAGAGAAATGCCCCAGGAAGGATCTGATTTGCTCCCGGGTCGGATGCTGGAAAGGATAATCGGTCGAGAAGATCAGCCGGTCGATGGAGGTTGCCGACAGGGCGTGGTGCAGCAGCGCCGGGTTGAGCATGCCGGAAGCGGTAATGTAGAAGTTCGACCGCATGTAATCGGACACGGGCCGTTGCAGGCCGGCGACGCGGGACAGACTGTCCGCCCGGTCCAGCCAGAACAGCAGCATCTCTCCCCAGTGGCCGAGCACGACCTGAAGGTCCGGATGCCGGTCGAAGGTGCCGCGGAGTATCAGCCGCAGCGCTGCCGTCGCGGCGTCGAGGTGCCAGCCCCACCCGAAGGTGGCGAGGGCAAGGTCCGTCATGGGATCGAAGCCGCGATACGACGCATCGCGAACGGCGGGCGACGGCAGTTGCGGATGAATGAACACCGGCTGAGCGAGTGCCGCGGCGGTGGCGAAAAAGTCGTCGTAGACCGGATCATCGAGGAAGATGTCGCCGGATCGGCCATAGACCATGGTGCCTGCGTGGCCGATGCCCGCGGCGCGTTCAAGCTCGCCCGCAACATCGGGCGGCGACGACATCGGCAGCGTGGACAGCGACCGGAAACGGCTCGGATGGCTCCTGACGACCTCTGCAGCGACGTCGTTCGCCGCGCGGCTCAGATGCAGGGCCTCCCCGGCCGGCAGCGGCTGGGTGCCTGGCGGTGTCAGGGCAAGGATCGACATGTCGATACCCTGGGTATCCATGGCCGCGATCCGGTCCGCCCCGAGATTCTCCAGCCGCTGCCTGTGGTCGCCCATCTCGTTGAAGGCGAGGCTTTCGTCGCGAACCCGCGGCGGCAACGCGCCGAGGGCGGCCGTCAACTCCGGCATCATCCAGTGTTCTTCGATCGCGATGAGAGTCACGGCACGCGTCCTTTTTCGGAATCGGCTGACAGCGCCCCCGGATGACGCCCCCAGCACGAACACGCGGGCGCCCGTCGGCGAGCGCTGCCGCGGGAAAGGCTGTCCTGCGGCGTTTCCGCCTACTCCGACAGTACGCCCTGCAACAGTGCCTGTGCGGCCTTGGCCATGTGCTGTGCCGGTTTCAGGGAATTCATCTCGAGCCCGAGTTCGGTCACGTCCTCGGCTTCCTCCAGTGCGTCCTTCATATGCTCGGAGCCCTGAAAATCGTTGAGCGCACCGTTTCCCTGCCCTTTGCACGGGTTTCCGGCCTTGGCATCGAAGTCGTCATCGTGCTCGCCCACCAGGCAGTTCAACACATGATGGAGATGCGTATGTACCGCCGCGACATTCTTGCCCTGAGCGGCGTAACCGGCATGCTCGGCGGCCGTGGTGATCTGCTTTCCCGCATTGCCGCCGCTGGCGGCCAGCGCCGGCACCGCAATGACGCAAGCCACCAATGCCAGCAGGGTTGCGGCGGCGCTTGTAAAACGGCTGGACATGTTCATGGGCATACCTCTTCGTACTGACGTGGGACCTGTATATTGAGACTGCCGGATACGAGCATCCGCTGCTAAGAACATAGCAGGTACAGCTACTGGCTGTCGCGGCCGCATCCGGCAAGGTGCGCGGCACAGCATCATCGCCTCCCCGCGTGGAGTCAAAACAGCGAACCGCTGTCCAACATGACACGATTGCTTCAAGAGGGGATGCACGATGACTGACAAACAGCCCGCGAGCGACCCATCCGAGATGCCCAAAACGACGGACTTCGGCATCTTCTATCCCGTCGGTTATCTGGTGGTCGGCTTTTCGAGCCGAGCCGATGCCGAGCAGGTACAGCGAGACCTGATGACCGGCGGATACGACGAGTCGGATTGCCTGCTGTTGACGAGCGAGCAGGTTGCCGAACACGCACAGCGCAACCTCGACGAGCATACGGGTTTTCTGGCGCGCCTGGGCAAAAGCGACGATGCCGTGCAATTGCATCTGGATGCCGCCAGGGAGGGTGCCACCTTCCTGATGATCTACGCACCGGGGGATTCCGATACGGCGCGGGCGAGGAACGTCATCCGTCGGGTTCCGTTCGTCTTCGCACACCGCTATCACCGCCTGGTCATCGAGGATCTGACATAGTTGGTGCCGATCCGGCGGGGAGTGAAAACGAGGCTGCGCCCTGTGAACAAACCGGCGGTTGCGCCACGGTACGCTTTACCTTCAGGGCGAAGGACGTGTGGAATCGGAGAAATCATGGCCAGGCGCAAGACATTCGTGACATTGGCTATATTGGCAACCGCCTTCATTTTCCACGGCGCCGCCCAGGCCCGGAGCATCAATGCCGGCGACCGGCCGGCGAGTGACATTCGTCCGTTCACCGCCCACGCTGTGGCCGAGTTCGACACGCCCTGGGCCATCGCATTCCTTCCGGATGGAAGGATGCTGGTGACCGAGAAGCCGGGGCGGATCTTTCTCGTCAGCCAGGCGGGCAGGAAGGTGGAAGTCGGCAACGTGCCCGATGTCGCCGCTTCCGGGCAGAACGGCCTTCTGGATGTTGCGGTCGCCCCGGATTTCGACAGCAGTTCGCACGTCTATTTCACCTATGTGGAACCGGGCGACGGCGGCAGCCGCCTCGTCCTGTCCCGCGCCACGCTTTCCATCTCGCAAAACAGCGCGACCTTGAAGAACCGCACCGTGATCTGGCGGCAGACACCGGCAGGCGGTGGCGGCCAGCCCGGCGGCATCATCGCGTTCGACCCACAGGGGGCACATCTGTTTCTGACTGTCGGCGATCGCATGCGGCCACCGAGCGCCCAGGATCCCGACCAGGCGCGCGGCAAGGTGCTGCGCCTCGATCCGGACGGCAGCGTACCGGCGGACAACCCCCTCGCAGCACGGGGCGGAGTGCAGGCCCGGACCTGGACCACGGGCCATCGCAACCCCTATGGCCTGGCGTTCGCGCCTGATGGCCGCCTCTGGCTGCATGAAATGGGCCCGCGCGGCGGCGACGAACTGAATCTGATCGAGCCGGGCCGCAACTACGGCTGGCCCGTTGTTTCCAATGGCAACGAATACAGCGGCGCCCCGATCCCCAATCACGATACGAGACCCGAATTCACCGCCCCGGCCGTTTACTGGACACCGGTAATCTCGCCTGCGGGCCTCGTGTTTTACCAGGGCGAACTGTTCCCCGAATGGCAGGGTTCCGCCCTGATCGGCAGCCTCCGGGCACGCGCGCTCATCCGCATGGCGTTCGATGCCGATGGACACCCGGATGAAGCCGAACGCTGGAACATGGATGCGCGCATACGCGATGTCGCGGTCGCGCCGGACGGCGCCGTCTGGGTCATCGAGGACAGCAGTTCCGGTCGCCTGTTGCGCCTGACACCCGACAACTCAAGGAGCCCGTGAGACCGGGCATCGGCACCCGCTTTTGTCTCCATCGATGATGCGATGGCGTGTTTCAGCAGGGCGCCAGAACTGCGATATGGGCGTTTCCATCGCGCCTGAAGCCACATCCGCCCTTACAATGGCGGTTTGTTCACGGACAATATTTGCGGGGCCCGCAATTTCCCCGAACTGCCAATGATCGGTTTCGAAAAGACACCCTGCGACGAGGCGCTGGTCCGCACCGCACCGCCCGCTTCCGGCTGTGCCCGGCGCGCGCGGCCGTGGATACTGGCCGCGACCATACTGGGCTCCAGCATGGCGTTCATCGACGGCTCCGTGGTGAATGTCGCCCTGCCCGCGATTCAGGCCGATTTCGCCACCTCGATCACCGGCGCGCAATGGGTCGTCAACGCCTACCTGCTCATGCTCGGTGCGCTGGTGCTGCTGGGCGGGTCGGCGGGCGATCATTTCGGACGCCGGCGCATGTTTGCCCTGGGGATCGCGGTTTTCACGCTGGCGTCGGTCGCCTGCGGGCTGGCGAACGGTGTCCTGATCCTGATCATCGCCCGCATCTTTCAGGGTGTCGGCGCGGCGCTGCTCGTTCCCGGCAGCCTGGCCATCATCAGCGCGGCGTTCGACGAGAGCGAGCGCGGCAGGGCGATCGGCACCTGGGCCGGCTTTTCCGCCATCACTTCGGCGCTGGGACCGGTGCTCGGCGGCTGGATCGTCGATGCCTGGTCCTGGCGCGTGATCTTCTTCATCAATGTGCCGCTGGCGCTGCTGACCCTCGCCATCACTGCACGGCATGTGCCGGAAAGCCGCGACGGGCAGCACGAGGCGCGCCTCGATTGGCTGGGCGGCGGCCTCGCGGCGGCAGGGCTCGGCGCCCTGGTCTACGGATTGAGCACGGCATCCAACGAGGGCTGGACCCATCCGGCGGTGCTGGCCACGCTGCCCGCCGCGGTATTGATTCTGGCGCTATTCCTCTGGGTCGAGTCCCGCGCCGCGGCGCCCATGATGCCGCTCCGGCTGTTCCGCTCGCCGCGCTTCAGCGGCGCCAACGGCATGACCCTGCTGCTTTACGCCGCGCTCGGCGGGACGCTGTTCTTTCTGCCGTTTTACCTCATCGACGTGCACGGCTATTCGGCCACGTTCGCGGGCGCCGCCTTCCTGCCGTTCACGATCATCATGGGCACGCTGTCGCGCTGGTCCGGCGGTCTGCTGGATCGCTACGGCGCGCGGATTCCGCTCACGCTCGGGCCCATGATCGCCGCGATCGGTTTCGCCCTGTTCGCGATACTGGGCGGCAGGGGTTCGTACTGGACGACGTTTTTTCCGGCGATGGCGGTTCTCGGGCTGGGCATGGCGATCAGCGTCGCCCCACTCACCACGACTGTCATGGGCTCGGTGGCACAGAACCTCGCGGGGACTGCATCCGGCATCAATAACGCCGTATCGCGCATCGCCAGCATGCTGGCGGTCGCCGTGTTCGTGGCGGTGGCCGTCGGGGTATTCGCGACGGCGCTCGATGCCCGATTGCGCGCCATGCCGGTATCGGCCGAAGTGCGGCATACGCTCGATGCCCAGGCGGCCAGGCTCACGGAAGTGAAGCTGCCGCCACAACTCGATGGCGCGCAGCGCCAGGCATTGCAGCAAGCCGTCGATGACTCGTTTACGCGCAGCTTTCGCGTGGTGATGTGGCTGGCGACGGGGCTTGCCCTGCTGAGCGCCATCTGCGCCGCACTGACGATGGAAGGCAGAAAACCTCCCGATAAAATGGCCGCAAAGCCGTGAGCACGGAGCGGCTGGAAGCATTCGGCGATGGAAGCCGGGTGTTGCAGTTACAGGTGCCGCGAGGGTTCGATGCGGACAGGCGCCGGTTCGCTGCGGCGGCGCTTATCCTTCTGCATCATCCTCGCCATGGATTTCCTTCGGCAAACGGTCGAGCAGACGGCGCAAATCGCCGTGCGCCATGGCCGCGGCCGGAGACTGTTGCAACAGCGCCCTATAGCGCTCCCGAAACTTCGCGGCAGATGCCTTTCGCGGACCGACCAGGCTTTCGATAGCCATGCGGAAGGCGGCGGCCTGATCGGCATCCACGGGTTCGGTGCCGCTGCGGCGTTCATCGACTTCCACCATCAGTTCGGACAGATGCCGCAACCAGGCGAAATGTTCGTGGTTGGCCACCAGATTCAAGAGCTGAAAGGGACCGGAAATCGGGCCGAAGTTTTCCGCTTCGGCGTCAAGAAGCGCCTTGTGCAGACGGCGCAGCACGGCTGCCAGGTCGTCCAGTGCCGGTTTGTAGTCGTCCATGTCAGCGTCTCGCCTCCGCCACGAAGTCAAAAAAACCTTTGACGAAGCCTCGCAGCAGCCCCCGCACAACCTCACTTGTCAACCGGCCTTCGACGTCGAACATCTCCCGGGCTTGCGACACCTGCAGACGGTCGCCGAACCAGGGGCGTGTACGAAGCGTGCGAAGTACCGGAAGCCAGGCATTTTGCGACATCACCGTGCCGGAACGGCCGGGTGACGCGCCCATCACCGCAACGGGCTTGTCATGAAACACGCGCGGTATGTCGGCCGGCGGGCGCGAGAGCCAGTCGATCGCGTTCTTGGCCACACCCGGAATCGAGTTGTTGTACTCCGGGGTGACGATCAACAGGCCGTCTGCCGCCGCGATCCGGTCCTTGAGCCGCGCAACCGGCGCTGGAACGCCCTCGACCTCCACATCGTAGTTGTAAAGCGGGATGCTGCTGATGGCTTCAATCTCCAGCCGGCTGCCTTCCGGAACGAAGTCCAGCGCAGCACGCAGAAGCGCGGCGTTGTACGAATCGCGGCGCAGGCTGCCCGCGATACCGATGATCTCCGTCACGTCACGCCTCCTCGTGCGGCCGGACGAAGCCGCCGCGTTCCGACTCTTCGGATGCCTCGCGCAGCGGCCTGGCCGCATCCCGGTGCATGGGCAGTGACGGCGAAAGTCGCCTGACGGGTCGGATGCTCATGAGTCTCCCTTTGCGGAGGCTGGCTCCTTATCGGGCTCGCGCCTCTCGGGCGTGAGGCAATGCGTGACACGCAGTGTACCGCAGCAGCGGCCACGCCGAGGCCAGCGGGGCCGTGGCGCCGCCCGTCGATGAATCCGGTATTTACCTGTCCGGACCGGGATAGGCCCGCGGTTTGCCCACCGCGCCGGGCGCGCACTCGAGCGCTTCCCGGTCCCAACCTCCCGTCTCGGCCGCGGCGTCGTAGGTGCTTTGCAGGAACTCGAACAGCGTCCGGTCGGGATCCCCCGCGCCGCGCACCGCATCGTAGGGCAGGATGAATTCGCCGGCGCCGGCATGGAAGAACGCATCTGCCGGTCGCACCGGACGGGCGCCGAATCCTTCCGGGGTCGGGTACGCGTACGAATAGAAGGCGGCATAGTCGACCGGCCCGCCGCCGGGCCAGAAGCCGGCGCTGCTGACTTCATGCGAATACGCTTCGCGGGTCACCGCATCCGGCAGTGCTGGCACGCCGCCCGGATGCGGCGGCGCAAGGCGTCCGGAAAAGCGCGTCACGGCAAGATCGAAGCTGCCCCAGAAGAAGTGCACCGGGCTGTTCTTGCCCAGAAAACCAGTGCGGAAATGCTTGAATATCCGGTCGGTTTGCAGGAGCACCCGCCAGAAGCGCTGCGCGTACTCCGGATCGTAAGCCGCATGTACGGTGTCCTCGCGAAACGGGATGGGGTCGGCCACCTCGCTCGGGCTGCCGTGGATGGTCACCTGAATGCCAAGCTCGTCGAGTGCGGCAAAAACCGCCGCATGGAACGCCGCGACGGATTGCGCCTTCAGCGGCAACAGACGCCGCGATCCATCGTCGAGCTGGATGAGCAGCGCGTGCTCAATGAAATCGAAATCGATCTGGAACAACCGCTGCCGGCAGGGGATCGGCGAGGTGGTGAGCCCGCGCGCCGTCAGATAAAACGTGGCGTGCCAGGAATGGTTCAGCCAGGGCGTCTGCGCAAGCCGGATCTTGCCGATGATTTGCGTCCACAGTTGCAGCGTGGCGGCGGTGTCCTTCCATTCCGGGTAGCGCAGCTCCGGCCAGATTGATCGAGGCTCCATCGGTCATGCCTCCTGATGTCTTGAAGTCGCTACAGATGCCGGGGCAGCGGTATGAATTCGTGCTCGTCGCCCGGCACCGGGGGAAAGCGGCGCTCGGCCCAGTCCCGCTTTGCGACCTCGATACGCTCCTTCGAACTGGAGACCAGGTTCCACCAGATGAAGCGCTCACCGTCCAGCGGCTCGCCGCCGAGGATGATCAGTCGGGTTGCGTCATGTGCGGCGATGTCGACGGCATTGCCGCTGCCGAGTACCGCCAACGCCTGTGGTTGGCATACGACGCCATCGACCGTGATCGGCGCATCGATCGGGTACAGGGCCCGGTCTTCGTGTTCAGGCGGAAGTGAAAAACGACTGCCGGCAGGCATCATCGCGTCCAGGTAGAACAGGGGTGACAGCGTCTTCACGGGCGAGGTTTCGCCATAGGCCGAGCCGGCGATCAGGCGCATCACAACGCCATTCTGGTCGATTTCCGGCAAGTCGCGGCGCGCGTAATGCTGAAAACCCGGATCGACCTCCTCCCGATCTTTTGGCAGCGCCACCCAGGACTGCAGGCCGTGCAGCGGGCCGCCACGCTCGCGATAAGCCGGTGGCGTGCGCTCCGAATGGACGATGCCGCGACCCGCGGTCATCCAGTTGACCGCGCCCGGCTCCACCAGTTGCTCCGTGCCGAGGCTGTCACGGTGCATGAACGCGCCGGCGAACAGATAGGTGATGGTCGCGAGGCCGATGTGCGGGTGCGGCCGTACGTCGGCGCCCTGCCCGGGATCGAAATCGGATGGCCCCATGTGATCAAGAAAAATGAACGGCCCCACCATGCGACGCTCGCGCGCCGGGAGGATACGCGCGACTTCAAAGCCACCAAGATCGCGCGGTCGCGGCTGGATCGTCAGCGCGACCGATCCGGGTTTGTCCACACACTGCGGTTCTTTATAAGCATGCCAGCTCATCGCCCGTATCCTCACTGATCCAGAACGCCATAGCGCTCGCCGCCCCGTAAGTGTAGCTATCCGGGTCGGACCTGCCTATGCCCTTGTAATTCATACAGAAACATCA
>CAZYIP010000013.1:0-16045 GCA_964646895.1 uncultured Salinisphaerales bacterium
TACCGCAACCCGACGATGTACGGGCTGCCGGCGCAACTCAGCTTTCTGCTTCAGCGCACGCGTCAGCTCGACGAGTTGCGCGAGTTCGATCGGTGCGCCGCGTCGTGTATTGCCGACTTCATGTTTGAAAAGGACCGGTTGTTCGCCGGCCTGATTCTGAACGAGGCGGATCTCACGCTGTATGACCGCATCCGCGAGCGTTTGCAGTGGCATGATCCGGTGCCGGATCGCGTCGTCTATCTGCGTGCCTCCGTCGATACGCTGCTGGCGCATATCCGCAAGCGCGGCCGACCGGAGGAGCAGGGCATTACGGCTGCCTATCTGGAACGCGTGAACGAGGCGTACCGGTGTTTTTTCCGCACCTATGATCGAGCGCCGGTGGTGGAAGTGGATATCGAGCATGTCGATCCGGTCAGCGACGACGCCGGTTTCGGGCAATTGCTCGATGCGCTCGGGGATGGGCGTTCGCATATCCGTCTGCCGCCGGCAACGATGGTATAGTTAGGCGCTGCCAACAGGCTTGGGCCCGGATATTTTACGGATTCGCGCGATAATCGCGCAGGACGTTGGCGCCACGGCAGGTTTCTCCGAACTGGCCGCATCGCGGATTACGATCGGTCGGGGAAATCCGGCGTGGAGTCAATGGACGAGCGACGGCGCATGCAATTCGTGAAGTGTCCGGGCCGATATTCGATTCGTGTCAGGATTATCAAATGGCTACAGCAAGTGCATCCGAATCCGTAAAACCCCTGACGGTGGCCGACCTGCGCCGGATGAAAGCGAAGGGGGAGAAAATAGCCTCCCTGACGGCTTACGACGCCAGCTTTGCGGCGCTGGAGGACCGCGCCGGGGTGGACCTGGTTCTGGTGGGCGACTCGCTCGGTAATGTCATCCAGGGTCACGACACCACCATACCGGTGACGGTCGACGAGATGGTCTACCACTCGCGCTGTGTCGTACGCGGTCTGCGCCGCGCCCTGCCGGCTGCGGATCTGCCTTTTCTCAGCTACACCAACAAGGACGATGCGCTCAGGAATGCCGCACGCCTGATGCAGGAGGGCGGTGCGCGTGTGATCAAGCTGGAGGGTGACGAGAGCCTTGCAGACATCGTGCACCATCTGGCGTCCCATGGTGTGCCGGTGTGCGCGCACATCGGGTTGCAGCCACAGTTCGTGCACAAGCTGGGCGGTTTCAGCGTGCAGGGACGCGAAACGGCGGCGGCCGAGGCAATGCGCCGCAATGCACAGGCGCTGGAGGATGCCGGTGCCGACATCCTCCTGATCGAATGTGTACCGCAGGCTCTGGCGGCGGCGATCAGTGAGCACGCCGAGGTTCCGGTCATCGGAATTGGCGCCGGGGCGGACGTCGATGGCCAGATTCTGGTCGTATACGACATTCTGGACATCACCGTCGGGCGCAAGCCGCGCTTCGTGAAGAGTTTCATCGCTGATCAACCCTCGGTGGAAGGTGCCCTGAGTGCCTATGTCGAGGCAGTCAGGCAGGGCGCGTTTCCCGGTCCCGAGCATGTGTTTTAGCAAGCCTTTGGCACCTGTCCCGGGTGGTGTGACTGCGGTTGCGAATTGCGCGCCGCTGTCACGGCCAGAGCCGCTCCCGCAATCCTTCCCGGTCCGCACGCAATCGGTGTCAGGTCAATAGGCGGACATGCACACCGCCAGCGTTCACACGGTTGCCGAACTGCGCCGCCAGGTAGCCGCCTGGCGCCGTGGCGGCGAGCGTGTCGCACTGGTGCCGACCATGGGCAATCTGCATGCCGGGCACCTGGCGCTGGCGCGCCATGCCCGTACCCGCGCCGATCGCGTCGTCGCCAGCGTTTTCGTCAATCCGCTTCAGTTTGGCGAAGGTGAGGATTTCGACAGCTATCCGCGAACGCTGGAGGCGGATGTGGAGGCGCTTGCCGGGGAAAGGGTCGATCTGGTGTTCGCACCGCCGGTAAGGGAGGTTTACCCGGACGGGGCTCCGATTGCCACCCGGGTCGAGGTCAGCGGATTATCGCAAATACTGTGCGGCGCTTCCCGGCCGCAACACTTCGCCGGCGTCACCACGGTGGTCGCGCTGCTGTTCAACCTGGTGCAGCCGGATGTCGCCGTGTTCGGGCAAAAGGACTATCAGCAGCTTGTCATCATACGGCGCATGGTCGCCGATCTGCACATGCCGGTGGAGGTCGTGGGCGTGCCCACGGTACGCGAGGCATCGGGCCTGGCGATGAGCTCGCGCAATCAGTACCTGCAGCCTGGCGAGCGCGCGGTAGCGCCCGCGTTGTACCGCACGCTGCGCGAAACCGCATCCCGGCTCGAAGCGGGCGAAATGGCTTTCGAGGCGCTGGAGCAGGACGCGGTCGAACGCCTGAAGGCCGCCGGTTTCCGCCCCGAGTACGTCGCCATTCGCGATGCGGATACGCTGGAGCCGCCCGGCGACGAGGCGCGCGCCCGGGTGGTGCTTGCGGCCGCCTGGCTGGGACGTGCCCGGCTGATTGACAACGTGGTCATACGCGGGTCCCGATAGCCGGGATGTCATCGATCGCCGCTGAAGTCGCTTTCACGGATGATGCTCGCCCCTGCTTGCAGGAGCGGTTCGATGCGCGCTTGTCAGATCCGGTTGCTGGCCGCCGATGCAGCCGCGCTACCATTCGCCATGCCCGCCTTCTGCCGCGCGAGCGCCCAGGCCACATGCTCGCGCACGAGTGCCGAAGGATGGTCCTGCCGTGCCTCCAGCGCTCGTACCACGTCGTCGTCCGGCGGCGCGTTGCCGAGGGCCACGGCGACATTGCGCAGCCAGCCTTCGTAGCCGGTGCGGCGCAATGCCATGCCTTCCGTGCGGGCAAGAAACTCTTCCTCGCTCCACCCGAACAGTTCGATCAGCGAAATCCGGTCCAGTTGATGGCGCACGCGGAAGTCCGCTTCGGCGCTTAATTGCGCGTAGCGGTTCCAGGGGCAGACGATCTGGCAGTCGTCGCAGCCGAATACCCGGTTGCCGATCAACGGCCGCAGTTCCTCCGGAATTGAGCCGCGCAATTCGATGGTGAGGTAGGAAATGCAGCGGCGGGCGTCGAGTTGATACGGCCCGCGAATGGCGCCGGTGGGGCAGGCATCGATGCAGCGGGTACACGAGCCGCATAAATTGCGCACCGGCGGTTGCTCTTCCGGCGGCAGCGGAATATCGACATAAATTTCGCCGAGAAAGAAATATGAACCGGCCTCCCGGTTCAGCACCAGCGTGTTCTTGCCGATCCAGCCCAGTCGCGCGTTGCGGGCCAGCGCTTTTTCCATCACCGGGGCGCTATCGGTAAAGACGCGGTAGCCAAGCTCGCCCACGGCCTCTTCGATGCGACGTGCCAGGTGCTTGAGCCGCCCCCGCAACAGCTTGTGGTAGTCACGCCCCAGCGCGTAGCGCGAAATGAAAGCCACTCGCCCGTCGTCCAGTACCTGCTGCGCCTCCGCGGCATCCGCCGGCAGGTAGTCCATGCGCAGCGAGATCACCCGCAGCGTACCCGGCACCAGCTCGGCCGGCCGCGTGCGCCGCGTACCGTGGCGCGCCATGTATTCGAGTTCGCCGTGATAGCCGCGCTGCAGCCACTCGCGCAGGCGTGCCTCGTCCTCGGGCAGTTCGACGCCGGCGATACCCGCCTGCTGGAAGCCGAGTTCGCGCGCCCAGGTTTTGATTTGTGTGGCGAGGTCGGCCCACTGTGAGGCATCGTCAAGCATGGAAACGGATATCTTGTGACGGGATGAGATTGTCGGTATTCCCTATAATGCGGGGATGGAACCGACATGCCAAGGCACGTTGCCGCAAGCGGTTTACGAAGCGGCGCAGGTGCGCGAGCTGGATCGCATCGCGATCGAGGACTACGGGCTTGGCAGCGCGCGGCTGATGCAGCGCGCAGCCGGCGTGGCCTACGCCGCCATGCGCGAGCGCTGGCCACACGCGCGGCGCATTGTCGCCCTGTGCGGGCGTGGCAACAATGGCGGCGACGGTTTGTTTGTTGCGCGCCAGGCGTGGCTCGACGGGCTGGATGTGCGGGTGATGCTGTTGAGCGAGGCAGCCGGATATGCCGGCGAGGCAGGCCGGGCGCTGGAGGCGTTGCAGGCGATCGGGACACCGGTCGAGTCCTGGAACGGCAGCCTTGGCGCAGTCGATGTGGTGGTGGATGCCATGCTGGGCACCGGGCTGGATCGCCCGGTGAAAGGCGCAATACGCGATGCCATCGAGGCCGCGAATCGGGCCGGAGAAGCCGGTGCCCGGGTGCTTGCGATCGACGTTCCCTCAGGGATCAGCGCCAATACCGGAGCGATTCTGGGGCAAGCGGTTCGCGCCGACGTTACCACCACCTTCATCGGCCTCAAGCTGGGCCTTTACACCGGCGCGGGCGCGACATGTGCCGGCCGTGTGCTGTTCGACGATCTGGGCGTACCCGCGGAGATTTACCGGGATATAACCCCCGTTGCGCTGGCTACCGGTGATCGCGACATCGCCCGCCTGCTGCCACGACGCCCGCGCGATTCGCACAAGGGACAGAACGGCCATGTGCTTGCCATCGGCGGCGATCACGGCACTGGCGGCGCGATTCGCATGGTTGCGGAAGCGGCGCTGCGCGGCGGAGCGGGACTGGTCAGCGTCGCCACGCGCCCGGCAAACGCGGCCGCCATGACACAGGCGCGCCCGGAACTGATGTGTACCGGGGTGGAGGCCGCGCAGTCGCTGACACACCTGACACAGCGCGCCAGCGTGCTGGCGGTGGGGCCGGGTCTGGGCCAGGGCCAATGGGGCCGGATGCTGTGGGAGGCTGCGCTCGCCGCGGAGAAACCGCTGGTGGTGGACGCCGACGCACTCAACCTGCTCGCCAGGGCGCCGCTGCGCCGCGACGATTGGATTCTCACGCCACATCCCGGCGAGGCGGGTCGCCTGCTGGATTGCAGCAGCGGCGAAGTGCAACGGGACCGGCCGGCGGCAGCGCGTGCCCTGGCGCAGCGCTACGGCGGCGTGGCGGTCCTCAAGGGTGCCGGTACCCTGGTATGCGCCGCGGACGGCCCGTTTCACCTGTGCCGTGCCGGCAATGCGGGAATGGCGACCGGGGGCATGGGTGACCTGTTGTGCGGATTCATCGCCAGCCTGGTCGGCCAGGGGCTGTCGCTGCCCGATGCGGCGCGGATCGGCGTATATGCGCACGCACGCGCCGGTGATCTCGCCGCAGGCGAGGGCGGTGAACGCGGTCTGCTGCCCACCGATCTGCTGCCGTGGTTGCGCCGCATGGTCAATCCCGGGTCGTATTGACATCCGTCATCGATCCGGGAACATTCGTCTGCAAAGAAGCATCCGTCCGCGTCAGGAGCCGATGCAACAGGATCAACAACATTCCGGTGGCGTGTGCGTGTCCTTGCCCGATCCGGAAGCGACCGACCGCTTCGGCGGACTGCTGGCGCGGGCCCTGGGCGACGAGGCGCTGGTCGTTGGCCTCAATGGCGAACTCGGCAGCGGCAAGACCGCGCTGGCGCGGGCCGTCTTGCGCGCGCGCGGAATCCGGGGGCGGGTGCGCAGCCCGACCTATACGCTGATCGAGGCATACGATACGTCGCCGCGGCCAAGCTACCATCTCGACTTGTATCGCCTTGCCGATCCCTCCGAACTGGACTATCTCGGCGTGCGCGACCTGATCGGCAGCGCGCTCGTACTGGTGGAGTGGCCATGCCGCGGAGGCGATGATCTTGCGGCGCGGGATATCGAGATTCACCTGCATGAAGCCGGCGTGGGTCGCTGCCTGGAAGCGTGTGCCGGCAGCGAGGCGGGGCGCACCGTGCTCGGACGGCTGACATCGCTGCTTGCAGCGGGTTTCTGGCCCACGCATTGAGGCGATCCGCGGGGTTACGGCTCGCCAGATCCGCCCCTCCAATGGCGCAAACCGCAGATAGCACATCAAGAATAGGTCGTAGTCCGCTGCTTTATTGCAGAAAAAGGTTGCCATAAGCGAAATTAGCCATTAGAGTTTTCCCCGATATGCGTTTTTGGGGGGCGAAAGCCATGAAGCCACTGTTTGCCCTGTTTGCCTTGTCTGCCCTGGTGCTGGCCTGCAATGCGTGGGCCGGGCAGGCAGAGCTTGAGCGGATCCGGGTGTCCACGGCGCCGGACAGGACACGCGTGGTATTCGATCTGAGCGGCGCAGTGGATTTTCATGTATTCACCCTGAAGAATCCGTCGCGCGTGGTCGTGGACATGATGGATGCCCGCGCCCGTTCGAAAGTGCTGATCAACTCTCCACGCAATACGCCCATCAAGGATATGCGCAGTGGCGTGCGGCATGGCACGGATTTGCGGCTGGTGCTGGACATGAGCACGCCAGCCGGCGATACGCATGCCATGTTGTTGCCGCCGGGCGGCGATCGCGGCTATCGGCTGGTGGTCGATCTCGCCGTGGCGTCATCAGGTGCGCCAGCCGTGCAGCAGGCGTCGTCCGAGCCTGAATCCAAACCCGAGACCCGGGCGGTGGCGTCCTCGCAGGACGCGAGTGCCGCGCCGTCGGTGTCGGTCGTCTACAAGCCGATCGTGGTCGCGATCGATGCCGGTCACGGTGGGGCGGATTCGGGTGCCATCGGCGTCGGTGGCCTCAAGGAGAAAGACGTCACCCTGGCGATCGCCGAGCGGTTGGCGCGGCTGGTGGATGCACAACCGGGCATGCACGCGTTTCTGACCCGCAGGGGCGACTATTATGTCGGCCTTCGCCAGCGCATCGAACTCGCGCGCAAGGCCAAGGCGGATCTGTTCATCTCGATTCATGCCGATGCCTTTCCGGATCATAGCGCGCAGGGTTCGTCGGTATACGTGCTGTCGGAGCACGGCGCCAGCAGCGAGGCCGCCCGCTGGCTGGCACAACGCGAGAACGCTTCCGACCTCATCGGTGGCGTGAGTCTCGAAAACCGGGACCCGACCCTGGCGTCGGTGCTGCTGGATCTGTCCCAGACGTCGGCCATCGAGGCGAGTTTCGATGTGGCAGGTCGTCTGCTGACGCAGTTGAAGCAGCTCGGCCCGGTGCACATGAGCAAGGTTCAGCAGGCTGCGTTCGTGGTGCTGAAATCGCCGGATATTCCTTCCGTACTGGTGGAGACCGCGTTCATCACCAATAGCCTGGGCGCCAGGCATCTGCGCAGCAGTTCGTTTCAGCAGTCGATGGCCGAGTCTCTGCTGGCCGGCATTCAGGGGTACTTTTCGCAATACCGGCCGGAGCGCATCGTTGCCGGCGATGCCCGGCAATACGTGATTCAACCGGGCGATACCCTGTCCGGCATCGCGCAGCAGCATCAGATCAGCGCGGCGCGCCTGCGTGCAGCCAATTCGCTTACCTCGAACACGATTCGGGCCGGCGATGTGTTGAACATACCCATCGATGATGGTGGCTGACCGCCTGAACGGGCGTCTTCGCCAAGCTTGTCCTGGCGCGGAGGCAACATTCCTTTAACGTTGGCTGCCGGCTGTTAGAATAGAGCCGTGGCCATTCGCACCCTTCCAGCACAACTTATCGACCAGATCGCCGCCGGTGAGGTGATCGAGCGGCCGGCAGCCGTGGTCAAGGAACTGATCGAAAACAGCCTCGATGCGGCAGCGACCTCCATCGCGGTGCAGGTGGAAAACGGCGGCATGCGGCGTATCTGCGTGCAAGACGATGGCGAGGGCATCGCGCGCGATGACCTCGAGCTTGCACTCACCCGCCATGCGACCAGCAAAATCGCCAGCCTGGAGGATCTCGAAGGCGTTACCAGCCTCGGGTTTCGCGGCGAGGCGCTGCCGAGCATCGCTTCGGTTTCACGTCTGCGGCTCGGTTCGCGCCAGGCGGGCGCCAGCCACGCCTGGATCGTTGCCGGGGCTGGCGGCAGCCTGGAGCCCGCGCGCCCGGCGGCGCTGCCGGGCGGAACGCAGGTCGAAGTCGATGATCTGTTCTACAACGTGCCGGCACGGCGCAAGTTTCTGCGCAGCGAGCGCACCGAATTCCGCCATCTGGACGAGGTTGTGCGGCGCATCGCCCTGAGTCGTTTCGATGTCGCCTTCGAGCTGAAGCATAACGGGCGCGAGATATTCAGGTTTCCATCCGCCTCTGATCGGGCCGGCGCGGAGCGCCGACTGTCCGCCCTGTGCGGCGGCGGCTTCCTCGAACATGCGCTGCACCTGGAGTACGCGTCCTCGGGGCTCGGCCTGTCCGGCTGGATCGCCGAGCCCGGTTTCTCCCGCAGCCAACCGGATTTGCAGTATTTTTACGTCAATGGCCGCATGGTGCGCGACAAGCTGGTGAACCATGCATTGCGGCGGGCCTACGAGGATGTTCTGCACAATCGCCGCCATCCCGCATTCGTGTTGTTCCTGACCCTGGATCCGGCCCTGGTGGATGTGAACGCGCATCCCGCCAAACATGAAGTGCGCTTTCGCGATACACGGCTGGTCTACGACTTTCTGTTTCACACGGTGCACGATGTCATCGCCCATACCCGGACTGAAGACGGACAGCGGCATCGGATCGCAGCGGACGACCTGACGACGGCGAGAACGCCGCTGCCGCCGCGCTCCGAATCCGCCCACGGGTACCACAAACGCGGCGCCATGCCGCCACCGCCGCGGCAGGCGGATCTGAGCTTGCGCGTCACCGAGGAGATGGCAGCCTACGGTGCCCTGCATCGTGCCCCGCGAGAGGAAGCCGCGGTTACCGCGATGGCAGCGGCACCCGCTTCGGCCGGCGATCAGGCCGAGTCGATACCGCCCATGGGTTACGCGCTGGCGCAACTCCATGGTGTCTACATCGTCGCGCAGAACGCCGATGGCCTGGTGCTGGTGGACATGCACGCGGCACACGAGCGCATCGTCTACGAAGGCATGAAGCACATGCTCGCACAGGGCGATGTGCAGAGTCAGCCACTGCTGGTGCCGATCTGGCTCGAGGTCAGCGAAGCGGAGGCCGAGACGGCGGAAACACACGCGGCGGCGCTCGACCGGCTGGGCCTGGAGATCGGTCGCACCGGGCCGGGCAGTCTTTGCGTGCGCCGGGTGCCCACGCTGCTGGCCGATGCGGGCGTGGAACAATTGGTGCGCGATCTGCTCGCCAATCTCGGCGCGGGTGATCTGGCGGCCGACGGAAGCCTGCTGGAGGAGGCGCTGCATCGCGTGCTGGCGGACATGGCTTGCCGCGGTGCGGTGCGTGCAAACCGGCGCCTGAGCATTGCCGAGATGAACGCGTTGCTGCGCGAGATGGAACGCACGGAGCGCAGCGGCGAGTGCAACCACGGTCGCCCGAGCTGGGTGCAGCTCGACATGGAAAACCTCGATCGCCTGTTTCTGCGCGGTCAATAGTTCGTGAACGAACGGGTACCGCAGGTCGTTTGCCTGATGGGGCCGACGGCGACCGGCAAGACGGAGCTGGCGATCGAACTGCGGCGCCGATTACCGGTCGAAATCGTCAGTGTGGACTCGGCGATGGTCTACCGCGGGATGGATATCGGCACCGCGAAGCCGGATGCCGCGGTGCTGGCGCAGGCACCGCATCGGCTGATCGATGTGGCAGACCCGGCAGAGGCGTATTCGGCCGCGCGTTTTTGTGCGGATGCCCGCGTCGAGATAGAGCGCATCCTGGCAGCCGGGCGGATCGCGTTGCTGGTCGGCGGCACGATGCTGTATTTCGCGGCACTGGCACGGGGTCTGACCGATCTGCCGCCGGCGGATCCGGCTTTGCGTGCGCGTCTCGACGCTGAAGCCGCGCACGTTGGCTGGCCGGCCCTGCACGCGCGGCTGGCGGCGGCGGACGCTGCGTCGGCGGCGCGCATACATCCCAACGACAGTCAGCGCATCCAGCGGGCGCTGGAGATCCTGGCGATTACCGGCCGCCCGCGCAGCGACTGGTACCGCCGGAGCGAGCGCAGGGCACCTGCGTGGCGGTGGTTGCGCATCGCGCTGACGGTCACCGATCGCGATGTTCTGCACCAGCGCATTGCGACACGCTTCGATGCGATGATGGCGGCAGGGTTCGTCGATGAGGTGGCGCGATTGCACGCGCGTCCGGATCTCGATGCCGGCAAGCCGGCCGTGCGCGCGGTCGGCTATCGGCAGCTCTGGGCGTACCTGGACGGGCGGTGCGGTCTGGAGCAGGCAGTGGAGAAAGGTGTCGTGGCAACGCGGCAACTCGCGAAGCGGCAGATTACCTGGTTGCGGGCAGAGCGCGAGGTGATAAACGTTCCGGCGGAAGATCCTCAGGCTTTATCCAAGATATTGAATAGCCTGGGCAAAGCCGGAATAAATCAGTAAGTGAATTGAATTGGTTATGCTATAATTTCGCAAGTAGATTTTTGCCATGATGAAGGCCGCCGCGGGCGGTTTCCGAGAGTCGGATCCTGGTATCAAGTTCCGGAGAAAATAACATGCCGAAAGGCCAGACACTACAAGAACCATTCCTCAACGCCCTGCGCAAAGAACGGGTGCCGGTGTCAATTTACCTGGTCAATGGAATCAAGCTTCAGGGCCAGGTGGAGTCATTCGATCAGTTCGTTATCCTGCTCAAGAACAGCGTCAGCCAGGTGGTGTACAAACATGCGGTGTCCACAATCGTGCCGGCCCGCAATGTGAAGATGGCTGCGGTAGAAGAAAGCAACGGCGGCGGTAATTCGTTCTGACTACACCGTTTTCGCTGCCGGCGGATCAGGCCCGCCTGTATCGGGGGCCAGGCGGAGGGCAGAGGGCCGTTCTGGTGCATCTGGAGTTTCCGGGCGACGGCGGCGAGCAGGCCGCGACCCGTGAATTCGCAGAGCTGGCACACTCCGCAGGCGTTGAAGTTGCCTCGTTGATCGGGGGGCGGCGGCGCACGCCTGATTCGAAGTACTTCGTTGGTAGTGGCAAGGCGGATGAAATCGCGGCCGCGGTGGAAACGACCACGGCCGAGCTGATCATCATCAATCACGATCTGAGCCCGAGCCAGGAGCGCAATCTGGAGGCTCGGGTCAAGTGTCGCGTTCTGGATCGTACCGGCCTGATTCTGGATATCTTCGCCCAGCGTGCGCATTCCCACGAAGGGAAGCTGCAGGTGGAACTGGCGCAGCTACAGCATCTTTCGACACGTCTGGTGCGCGGCTGGTCGCATCTGGAGCGGCAGAAGGGCGGTATCGGACTGCGTGGACCGGGCGAAACCCAGCTTGAAACCGACCGTCGTCTGGTTTATGGGCGCATCCGCCAGATCCGGCGGCGCCTGGAAAAGGTGCGCTCGCAGCGCGAGTTGGGGCGCAAGGCGCGCAGGCGTGCGGAAATGCCGCAGGTATCGTTGGTGGGTTACACCAATGCCGGCAAGTCGACGCTGTTCAATCGTCTCACCGGCGCTGATGCCTTCGTTGCCGATCAGCTGTTCGCCACGCTCGATCCGACCGTGCGGCGATTGCCGCTGCCGGTCGGGGGTGCCGTGGTGCTTACGGATACGGTGGGTTTCGTGCGCGATCTGCCACACGATCTGGTCGCCGCGTTTCGCGCGACGCTGGAAGAAACGCGGCAGGCAGACTGTATCCTGCGGGTGATCGATGCCTCCGATCCGGAGCGGGCGGATCGCATTGCCCAGGTGAGCCGGGTGCTGGATGAAATCGGCGCCGCGGATGTGCCGCAGATCCAGGTCTACAACAAGATCGACCTGTGCCCCGACCGCGAGCCCGGGCTGATGCGCGACGCGGACGGAGAGGTGCGCAAGGTCTTCGTTTCCGCTGTTACCGGCGCCGGCATCGAGGAATTGAAGCAGGCCCTGCTGGAGCGCTTTCATCCCGATCTCGTGGACCGGGTTCTGACCGTGCCGCCGCACGCGGGGCGCTTGCGGTCGCGCCTGTTTCAGGCCGGCGCGGTGCGCGACGAGCACGTATCCGAGCACGGTGATTACCTGATGCATGTGGCTTTGCCCCTGCGTCAGCTGCAGCGTATCTGCCGGCAGGAAGGCTTCGACGCCGCCAAGGTACAATAGTCCTCTCGAAAATTCCGGATTCCGTCGACCTTCGGCACGGCGTTTCGCCGGATTCGCTGCTGGACGGGGCGGGGGACTGCGGATGAACTTCGCGTTCGCATCGGCAGTGGTTGCCAGCACGGGGGCGGCGATTTACAGTCGCATGGTTTTGTGTTTTTTTCTTGAACCGTTTGGAGCCGATAATGGCCTGGAATGAGCCGGGTCGGGGCGGGAAGGACCCCTGGGGCCGCCGCAACGGCAAGCAGGGGCCTCCCGATCTCGATGAGTTGCTGCGCAAATTCCGCAAACGTCTGCGCGGTTTCGGGAGTGGCGGGCGCGGACCCGGCATGGGCAGTGTGCTGATTCTTGTCGCGGTGCTGGTCGTGGCATGGCTGGTGTCCGGCTTTTATGAGATCGGCTCGGCGCAGCGCGGGTTGGCGCTGTGGTTTGGAGCCTATCGCGGCGAGACCGTCGGGCCGGGCCTGCACTGGCAGCTGCCGTATCCGTTTCAGAGCGTGATCAAGGTGGATGTCGATACCGTGCGCAGCACCAGCTACCGCTCGCTGATGCTCACGCAGGATCACAATCTGGTGAACGTCGACGTGGCGGCGCAGTACCGGGTCACGGACCCGACTCAATATGCATTCAATGTGCGCGACCCGGAGGAGACCCTGCGCCAGGTGGTGCGCAGTTCGATTCGCGCCGTTGTGGGCGAGACCGGGCTGAAGCCGCTTCTCGGTACCGATCGCTCGGGTATCGCCGAGAAAACCCAATCGCTTGCGCAGAAGGTGCTGGACAGCTACGGCACCGGCCTGCGCCTGACCTCGCTCACGGTGCAGGACGTACAGCCTCCGGAACCCGTGCAGAAGGCGTTTGCCGACGTGGACAAGGCGCAGGAGGACGAGCAGCATGCAAAGGACGAGGCCAGCGCCTACGTCAGCCGGATTCTTTCGGAGGCCCGTGGCGACGCCGCGAGCCAGGTCGAGCAGGCCAGGGCTTACAAGACCCGGACCATTGACCGCGCGCAGGGGGAGGCGGACCGGTTCAGCCAGGTGCTGGCGCAGTATCAGCAGACGCCACAGGTGACCCGCAGCCGCATGTATCTCGATGCCATGGATCAGGTACTCACCCGGGCGGGCAAGGTACTGATCGGCGTGGACAAGAGCAACCCGGTACTTTACCTGCCTCTGGAGAGGCTGTTCGCCAGCGCCGCTCCGGGCTCGCCCAAGCCGCCGAATGCGGGGGAGAAGGAACCCACGCCCTCGGCCGGTGCCAATGGCTCATCCTCGTCGAGCGGTGGCGCTGCCGCTTCATCCGCCGACGAGCTGCGTACCCGCACGAGGAGCCGCTGATGATGAAGGTGCGCTCCGTGGTCATCATCGTCGCGGTCATCGTGGCCCTGTTCATCGCCAGCGACTGCTTTTTCAGCGTCGGGCAGAGACAGCGCGCTCTGGTACTGCAATTCGGCGAAATCAAGCAGAGTGAAGTGCAGCCCGGCCTGCACTTCAAATGGCCGCTGTTGCAGCAGGTGTATAAATTCGACCACCGCATCCTGTCTTTCGATACCGGGCCCAGCCAATATTCCACCGCGGACGGAAAGACGCTGGTAGCGGACGCTTTCGTGAAGTGGAGGATGGCCGATATCGCCGACTTCTACCGTGCTGCGGGCGGGGACGAGGTGCGCGCCAGTGATCGCCTTTCGCAGATTCTGCACGACGTGTTGCGCAAGGCGATCGGCAAGCATACGGAACAGGAGGCGGTTTCTGCCCGCCGCGACGACATCACGACGGACGTCGGCGAGGCGGCCAACGCCGCGGTCAAGGATATGGGGATTCAGGTCGTTGACGTGCGTTTCAAGCGCATCGGCTTGCCGGACAAGGTCGCGGAAGTCGTGTACGACCACATGCGCAACGAGCGCAAACAGCTCGCCGACACGCTACGCGCGCAGGGCAAGGAGGCGGCTGCCCGGATACGGGCCGACGGCGAGCGTCAGCGTACGGAGATCCTTTCGAGCGCCTATGCCCAAAGTCAGAAGATCCGTGGCGAGGGCGACGCCAAGGCCGCCGCGATCTCGGCTGAGGCATACGGCAAGGATCCGGAATTCTACCGTTTTTACAAAAGCTTGCAGATTTACAAGAATGGCTGGCAGGACAAGAGCGACGTGCTCGTCCTGGACCTCGACAGCAAGCTGTTCCGCTACTTTCAACCGCCGGAGGTCTCGTCCGGCAGCGAGACCATGCACTGACGGAGCGCACCGATGTGGGACAAGTTGCTGACTGCGCTGGCACTGGTGCTGGTCATCGAAGGAGTGTGGCCATTCATCAGCCCCGGACGCTGGCGCAGCACCTTACTCAAGATCGTCACACTGGACGATCGTGCCTTGCGTATCGCCGGACTCGCCAGCATGTGCGCGGGCGTGCTCGTGCTGCACCTGGTCATGTACCGATGAATCGGGCCACACGCAGATGATTTCCGGGCACGATACCTGGCTGTTGCCGGAGGGCGTCGAGGAGGCGCTGCCACCCCGCGCGCGGGCGCTGGAGGCGCTGCGGCGGCGGCTGCTCGATATCTACGACGGCTGGGGCTACGATCTCATCGTGCCCCCGCTGATCGAGTACCTGGACTCCCTGCTGACCGGCACCGGCCACGAACTGGACCTTCAGACATTCAAGCTGACCGATCAGTTGAGCGGGCGGCTGCTCGGGTTGCGTGCGGACATCACGCCCCAGGCCGCGCGCGTCGACGCCCACAGAATCGGTTGCAACGGGCCGGCGCGCCTGTGCTACATCGGCAACGTGCTGAGGGCGCGCCCGGATGGGCCCGGAGGCTCGCGGACTCCGCTTCAGGTCGGTGTGGAGCTGTTCGGGCATACGAGCATCGAAGCCGACGTCGAGGTGCTGGCGCTGATGCTGGAGACGCTGAAGGCTGCCGGTATCGACACGATACACCTGGGCCTGGGCCATGTCGGCATCTACCGCGCGCTGGCGCAGCGAGCGGATCTGGCACCGGCGGACGAACGTACCCTGTTCGACATTCTGCAGCGCAAGGCGCGGCCCGAGCTGTCGGCATTCATCGCCGCCGTGGAAATGCCGACGTCCGTCGGGCGCCTGTTCAACGACCTGGTCGAACTGCACGGTGACGAAAGCGTCATCGAGGAGGCTCGCGCCCGCTTGCAAAGCGGAGGCGCGGCGATTGCACGGGCACTGGATGACCTGACCGCGGTTGCAGACCGCGTTCGCTCTGCCTATCCGCGTATCGACTTATACATGGATCTTGCTGAACTGCGCGGTTATGGCTATCACACCGGCATCCTGTTTGCGGCGTACACGCCTGGTTACGGGCAAGAACTGGCGCGCGGCGGCCGTTACGATGGCATTGGCAAGGCTTTCGGCGGGGCGCGGCCGGCGACCGGGTTCAGCGCAGATTTGCATGTGTTGACGAGCGTGGGCCGGATACCGGCTTTGGCGGACAACGAGCGCTCCGTGTTCGCGCCTGCTGGTGATGACTCGGGCTTGATGGACGCGGTGCGCCGCCTGCGCGCCGCGGGCCAGCGTGTCGTTCAGGCGCTGCCTGATCAGCCTGATGATCCTGCCCTCGCTGGGTGTGCCCAGCGTCTGGTACGGCGGGGGCAGGAATGGGTGGTCGAAGATATTGGAAGCGCCAGGCAGCCCGGCCGCCGGGGGAAAGCTGGCGATGCACCCTGATTTTGCGGATTTTACCCTGACGGGAATCCGCGTCGTTTGTTAAACCGGCGGCACAAGAGGCCGTCTTGATACAAATCCTTCGAGGCAAGCACAAGCCATGAGCAAGAATGTAGTCGTGATCGGCAGCCAGTGGGGCGACGAGGGCAAGGGCAAGGTGGTGGATCTGCTCACCGACCGATGCGCCGCAGTGGCCCGGTTCCAGGGCGGGCATAACGCTGGCCACACGCTGGTGATCGATGGCGTCAAGACGGCCTTGCACCTGATTCCTTCCGGGGTCATGCGCGACGGCGTGCAGTGTCTGATCGGCAATGGCGTTGTGCTGTCCCTGTCCGCGCTCATCGAGGAACTGCAGGCGCTGGAAGGCAAGGGCGTGCCTGCCCGGGAGCGG
>CAZYIP010000013.1:16145-23043 GCA_964646895.1 uncultured Salinisphaerales bacterium
GGGGACGTCACCGAGATCTTGCGCGATTTGCACCGTCGCGGCGAGAGCGTGCTGTTCGAGGGCGCGCAGGGTGCCTTGCTGGATATCGATCACGGTACCTATCCCTACGTGACTTCCAGCAACACGACCGTTGGCGCGGCGGCTACCGGCACCGGCGTCGGCCCCTGCTACCTGGATTATGTGCTCGGTGTCGTCAAAGCGTATGCGACCCGTGTCGGAGGAGGGCCGTTTCCCACCGAATTGAGTGGCGCTACCGGTGCCCACCTCGCCAGCCGCGGGCAGGAGTTTGGTGCCACCACAGGGCGGCCGCGCCGTTGTGGCTGGTTCGATGCCGTCAGTCTCAAGCGCGCCATGTTCAACAACAGCGTTTCCGGGCTGTGCATCACCAAGCTCGACGTCCTCGACGGGCTGGACGAGATCCGGCTGTGCGTCGGGTACCGCTGCAATGGCGAGGAACTCGCCCTGCCGCCAGCAGGGGCCGAGGCGCTGGCCGGCTGCCAGCCGATCTACGCGCAGGTGCCTGGCTGGCAGGGTTCGACCATCGGCGTGCGCCGCTACGAAGACCTCCCGCAGGAGGCCCGAGCGTACCTCAAACGCATCGAGGAAATCACCGAAACCCCCATCGACATCATTTCCACCGGCCCCGATCGCGCCGACACCATCGTTCTGCGTCACCCACTCGAATAGCAGACTTTGCACTGGTGATGAATGGCCGGCCTTGCCCTATTTCGGGACGTCAACCTGCAAGGTTGATGTTTCTGGCGGTATTGTCTCTATTGGGCAGTTTGCCATGCGGAGTCCGGACTTGAGCCTGGACCTTGATAACGCGCTGCGCCGGTTGGTTGCCACGATCCCCCCATGTTGCAACGCTTGATTTCGTATTGGGTGTACGGAGGTGCGCTTGCCGGAGTCTTGTTGCTTGTGCTGTCGCCAGTACTGGTTGCCGGCTGGTCCGCGCCGCTGGCGGCGACATTCCTGCATTTGCCTGTTTACATGTTCCACCAATACGAAGAACACGACCGCGATCGGTTCCGGCTCTTCTTCAACGAAACGATCGGCAAGGGGTTCGATGTGCTGTCCCCACTGGCCGTTTTCGTCACGAATGTTCCCGGCGTCTGGGGCGTGATTGCCCTGTCCTTGTACGGCGCAGTATCGGTCAGCCTCGGGTGGGCGCTCGTCGCGGTGTACCTGATGCTCGTCAATGCGGCCGTGCACATCGTGCATGCCATCATTTTCAGGCGTTACAACCCGGGGCTCGTTACGGCGGTGATCCTGTTTCTACCGCTCGGGGTCGTCACACTTGTTCTGATCGATCAGGCGGGCGGCGGGTCCCTATCGAGCCATGCGGTCGGCCTGGCTATCGCCATGGCAATCCATGCCGCAATCCTGCTGCACGTGCAGCGCAAGCTGGTGGCGTTGCGTGCGCTCGGGCAGCAGGCGCAGGGTGGTGACAATCTCTCCCATTGAGGGCACGTCTTGCCGACGAGCCGGTAACGCTCTGCAGCGTGCGTATGTATGAGCCTGGAAGTGTTGGGCAACTGGGGATGCGCGGGCTCTGATAGACTAGCGGCTTTCGGGTTGTTCCCCCGAACATCCCCAGGTGTCCGATGGCGATGGTCATGGCCGGCGGAACTTCTGGTGAGCGAGGTACGAAGGAAGCTTGCTCGTCCGCCAACCTCAACACATTCTGCGCATGGGTCGATGAGAACTCTCCAGCATTCCGGGGGACGGGTGCCGGATCCAGGAAAATCAGCGGGTTACAATAGAGGAGAGTGTGGTGCCGAGGAGAGGACTTGAACCTCCACGGGGTTTCCCCCACTAGCACCTGAAGCTAGCGCGTCTACCAATTCCGCCACCTCGGCATCGGGTCGGTGTGACCCGAGGCGCGACAGAATGTAACCATCCAGGCAAACTTTGTCAATTGAGCGAATTCCATTCGTTGCGGTATGGCCGTGACGCAGAGCGAGGCTGATGAAAAAACACGAGAGCAAAGAGCCAGCGGGCGAGTCACCGTGGGCGCAAACCGATCCCCAGGCGGCGCGGGAGCGGGCGAGATACGAACGGCCGATTCCGAGTCGCGAGCTGATCCTGCAGCGCCTGCGCGGCGAGGAGGGGCCGCTGACGCAGGCGGAACTGGAAAATGCGCTGGACGTGATCAGCGACGAAGATCGCGAGGCGCTGCGCCGCCGGCTTGGCGCCATGGTGCGCGATGGCGAACTGGTGCAGAACCGGCGCGGCGCGTTCGGCCCCATCGATCGCATGAACCTGGTGCGCGGTACGGTGATCGGCCATCGCGAGGGGTTCGGTTTTCTGAAGCCGGATGATGGCGGTGACGATCTGCACCTGTCTTCGCGGCAGATGCGCTCCCTCCTGCATGGCGACCGGGCGGTTGTCCGCGTCGTCGGTACCGACCACCGTGGACGGCGCGAAGGCGCGCTGGTGCGCGTTCTGGAGCGCAATACGCAATCGGTGGTCGGGCGCTATCAGCATGAAAGCGGGGTCGGCTTTGTGGTGCCCGACAACACCCGCATCGCGCAGGACGTGCTGATCCCTGGCGGCAAGGAAGGCGGCGCGGTGGATGGCCAGATCGTGGTTGCCGAGATCACCCAGCAGCCGGGCAAGCGCAATCAGCCTATCGGACATATTCGCGAAGTGCTCGGCGACCACATGGCGCCGGGCATGGAAATCGACGTCGCCATCCGCGCGCATAACCTGCCGTTCGAGTGGTCGCAGGAGGTGGAGCGGCAGGTCGCGAAAATCGGCAAGAAGGTCACACCCGCGCAGCGCCGCGGGCGCGAGGATCTGCGCGATTTGCCCCTGATCACGATCGACGGCGAGGACGCCCGCGATTTCGATGACGCCGTGTGCTGCGAGGCCGTCCGCGGCGGCTGGAAGCTGTGGGTGGCAATCGCGGATGTATCCGCCTACGTTGCGCCGGATTCTCCGCTTGACCGCGAAGCGAGCCTGCGCGCGACTTCCGTCTATTTTCCCCAGCGTGTCGTACCGATGCTCCCCGAGGTGCTCTCCAACGGCCTGTGCTCGCTCAATCCGGACGTGGACCGCCTGTGCATGGTGTGCGAGATGCGCATCAATCGCGAAGGCAAGATTACGCGCTCGCGCTTCTATCCCGCTGTCATGCGTTCGCGGGCGCGCATGACGTACACCGAGGTGGCGAAGATTCTGGAAGACGAACGCCATGCCAAATCCCTGGGGCGGGAAGCCCTCGTGCCGCGCATTCGTGCCCTGCACGGTGTATTCGAAGCGCTGCTCGGAGCACGGCAGCACCGGGGCGCGATCGATTTCGAAACCGTGGAGACGCGGATCATCTTCGGTCCCGAGCGCAAGATCGACGACATTGTGCCGGTCGAACGTACGGATGCGCATCGGCTGATCGAGGAATGCATGATCGCGGCCAACGTGGCGGCGGCCCGGTTTCTGACCCGCCACCGCATGCCCGTGCCGTATCGTGTGCATCAGGGACCGACGAGCGATCGGCTGGAGGATCTGCGTGCCTTCCTGGCCGAGCGCGGGCTGGGCCTGGGTGGCGGCCAGAATCCGGAACCCGGCCATTACGCTCAGCTGATCGGCGAGCTGCGCGGCCGCGCCGACGCTCGCCTGGTGCAAACGGTGCTGCTGCGCTCGCTGCCGCAGGCGGTTTATTCCACGGACAATCTCGGACACTTCGGCCTGGCGCTGGACTGCTACGCGCATTTCACGTCGCCCATCCGGCGCTATCCCGATCTGCTGGTGCACCGCGCGATCCGCCACGTGCTTGCGGGTGGCAAAGCGGCGGATTTCGACTATGATGGCGCGGCCATGGAGAATCTAAGCGCGAATTGCTCCGCCAGCGAGCGCCGTGCGGAGGAAGCCACACGCGACGCGATCGGCTGGCTCAAGACCCAATACATGCTGGACAAGGTGGGCGAGGAGTTCGACGGGCTGGTTACCGGAGTGACCTCGTTCGGCCTGTTCATCGAACTGGACGGCGTGTATACCGAAGGGCTGGTTCATGTCACCAGCCTGAGCAACGATTACTACCACTTCGAGCCGAAATACTTCCGCCTGCGCGGCGAGCGTACCGGGCGCATCTATCGCCTCGCGGACCGCATGCGGGTGCGGGTGGTCCGGGTCGACCTCGATCAGCGCAAGATCGACTTCGAGCCGGTGGAGCCGGCGGAGCCCCGTGCACGGCGGGGAGGCGGGGCGGGTCTGCACCGACGCCGGCGGAGAAAGGGTTGATGCGCAGGGCGCACGCCCGCACGCTCGCGATATTGCTTGTTGTTGCAACGGTACTGGCGGGGTGTGCCCCGTTCCCGCCAGTCAGCCAACCTGTCGGCACCACGGCTCCACTCGACGACAAGAAGCCCGGTATCGCAATCAGCCAGGTCGCCGATTACATGGAGTCGCAGCGCGACGCGCTGGCGACGGCACTGCGCACCGAACGCGGGCAGGATGAGGCGGAGATTCGGGTGCTGCCCCATCATGCGCTGCTGGTGCGCCTGTCGAGCGACGCCCTGTTTCACATCGCCAGTGCGGAGGTGCGCCCCGAGGGGCGGGTAACGCTGCAAAACGTGGCAAACGTATTCACGGACTATTCCAAGACCATCCTGCATGTCATGGTCCACACCGACGGTGCTGGTCGCGCGGTTTACAACCAGCGCCTGTCGGATGAACGCGCGCGGGCGCTGGTCGGCTATCTGGCGAGCTATGGCGTGCCCCGAATCCGTATCTGGCCATCCGGGCGTGGCGCACGGGAGCCGATCGCGTCCAACGAGACGACCGCCGGAAGGCGGCGCAATCGCCGGGTGGACATCATCGTCAAACCGATCGTGCGCGGCCTCGAAAGCAATGCCTACCGCACGCCGCGGCCGGTGATCCCGCCGCTGGCGGTCGAGCCATGAGCCAGGAAGAGATCGCGGCCGGATGGCATGCGGTCCGGGCACTTCTCGATCGGCGCCCGGAGTCCGTGCATGCGGTGTGGCTTTCCGTTGACCGGCACGACAGGCGCGCAGCAGCGCTGCTTCGCCAAGCGCAGACACGAGGCGTGGAGGTGCGTCGCGTCGACGCGCAAACCCTGGAGCGCCGCGCCGATGGCTTGCGTCATCAGGGCGTGATCGCGCTTTGCCGCCCGGCTCCGGTACTGGCGGAGCCGGATTTGTGGGCCCTGCTGGAACGGCTCGAACATGCGCCGTTGCTGCTGGTTCTCGATCAGGTGCAGGATCCGCACAATCTGGGCGCCTGCCTGCGCAGCGCGGACGCAGCAGGCGCCGATGCGGTGATTGCGCCCCGCGATCGGGCGGCCGGCGTCAGTTCCGTGGTGCGGCGCACAGCGGCCGGTGCCGCGGAGTCCGTGCCGTTCGTGCAGGTCACGAACCTGGCGCGCTGTCTCAGGGGGCTGCGCGAGCGTGGCATCTGGCTGACCGGCCTCGCCGGCGAAGCCAGCGACAGCTTCTGGAAAAGCGACCTGACCGCCCCCTCCGCGCTGGTGCTCGGGGCCGAGGGTCGCGGCTTGCGCCGCCTGACCCGTGAGCATTGCGACTTTCTGGTCAGCCTGCCGATGCGTGGTGCGGTCGAGAGCCTCAACGTCTCTGCCGCGGCGGCAGTCTGCCTGTACGAGGCGCGGCGACAGCGGGAAGGTTTCAGCCGTTAAGCGAAAGCGGAGCATTTTTTGCAGGAGCGGCTTCAGCCGCGATATCTGCGGCTTGAATCGCGGCTGAAGCCGCTCCCACAAAACCGCTCCTACAGGACCGCTGCCATCATCCGCTTTTGTGACTGCAGACCGAGGCAAAGCCGCAACCCTCGCCTCACTTGGCTATGCTTTTGACATAGTCCTTTGTCATCCCTGCCTTATGAAGATTGCGTTCTTCGGTTCGAGCCTGCTGTCGGCGTGGTGGAACGGCGCTGCCACCTATTACCGGGGCCTGATTCGCGCGCTCGCCGAGCGTGGCCATCAGGTTACATTTCATGAGCCGGATATTTTTGAACGCCAGCAGCATCGTGATATCGAACCGCCAGAGTGGGCTCGGGTCGTCGTTTATCCGCCCGACGAAGCGGCGTTGCGGGATGCCCTGGCGCGGGCGCGCGATGCCGATGTCATCGTCAAGGCGAGTGGCATGGGGATTTTCGATACGCTGCTGGAGCGCGAAGTGCTCGAACTCAAGCGGCCTGGGCACGCGATCGTGTTCTGGGACGTCGACGCGCCGGCGACCCTGGAGCGGGTCGAGGACGATGCCGACGATCCCTTTCGTGCGCTCGTTCCCGAGTACGATCTGATTCTCACCTACGGCGGCGGTCCCCCGGTGGTGTCGGCTTATACCCGGTTGGGCGCGCGTCGTTGCGTGCCCATCTACAACGGGCTGGATCGTACGACCCACTACCCGGTGACGCCGGACCCGCATTTCGCGGCCGACCTCGCTTTCGTGGGCAACCGGCTGCCGGATCGCGAGGCGCGGGTGGAGGAATTTTTCTTTCGCGCGGCTGCCGCTTGTCCGCAGCGCCGCTTTCTGCTCGGCGGCAACGGCTGGGAGGCACGCGCCGACCTGCCGAACGTGAGCGTGCTCGGGCATGTCTATACCAGCAAACACAATGCACTCAACGCCACTGCGCTGAGCGTGCTCAATATCAGCCGCGCAAGCATGGCGCGATTCGGCTATTCGCCGGCGACGCGGGTATTCGAGGCGGCTGGGGCGGGTGCCTGCCTCATCACCGACGCCTGGGCCGGCATCGAGCAGTTCTTCGCACCCGGAGAGGAGATACTGGTGGCCGATGACGGTGCCGAGGTCGGCGAGCTGGTGCAAGGGCTGACTCCACGCGACGCCAGGCGTATCGGAGAGGCGGCATTGGCCCGCGCGTGTGCCGAACACACTTATGCGCGGCGGGCGGCGGAGACGGAGGCGTT
>CAZYIP010000013.1:23143-24896 GCA_964646895.1 uncultured Salinisphaerales bacterium
TCGTCAGGAGGCTGATGAGTGGATATCGTCATACTCGGGCTGTCGATCACATCATCATGGGGCAATGGCCACGCCACCACGTACCGCGGGCTGGTACGGGCGCTCGTGCGGCAGGGTCACCGCGTCCTGTTCCTGGAGCGCGACATGCCCTGGTATGCGGCGCAGCGGGACCTGCCGCGACCGCCGTATGGCGAAACCCGGCTCTATCGTTCCCTGGAGGAACTTCGCCGCATCCACGCGGCGCGGATCCGTGCCGCCGACGCGGTCATCATCGGCTCCTATGTCCCCGAGGGCGTTCTGCTGTCCGAATGGATTCTGGACGAGGCGGGCGGCTGCGTCGCGTTCTACGATATCGACACGCCGGTAACCCTCGCCAAGCTGGACGAGGGTGATTACGAATACCTGGCGCCCGCACTGGTTCCCCGCTTCGACCTGTACCTTTCCTTCACTGGAGGCCCGTTGCTGGATCGGCTGGAGCAGGATTACGGCGCCCGCCGGGCCCGCGCGCTGTATTGCGCCGTCGACCCGGAGCTGTATCGGCCGCAGCCGTCCACGCCACGGTGGGATCTGGGCTATCTGGGCACCTACAGCCTCGATCGGCAGCCGCGGGTGGAACGGCTGCTTGTCGCGCCGGCGCAGCAGTGGTCGCAGGGACGTTTCGTCGTTGCCGGCGCCCAGTTCCCGGCCAATATCATCTGGCCCGGCAATGTGGAGCGCATCGAGCACCTTGCACCGGCCGAACACCGCGACTTCTACACGGCGCAGCGTTTTACGCTGAACGTGACCCGCGAGGCGATGGCCGCCACCGGCTACGCACCCAGCGTGCGGCTGTTCGAGGCGGCGGCCTGTGCCGTGCCGGTGATTTCCGATCGCTGGGCCGGCATCGAAGAACTGTTCGAGCCCGGGAAGGAAATATTGCTCGCCGACGGCACGGAACAGGTGCTCGATTATTTGCGGACGATGCCCGATGCGGAGCGCGCCGCCATCGGCCGGCGTGCCCGCGAACGTGTGTTGGGCGCACATACCGCGGAGCATCGGGCGCGCGAACTGGTCGGTCATTTGACACTTTGGGACGCACCGCAGGCCGATACGGTCGCCTTTCGGGCATCATGAGTCGGCTAAGGACTCTGCAGTCCCGCGGCAATCCCGCGGAAGACCGGCTCGGAGCCGAGATTCGCCGCCTGGGGCCATGGTTTCACAATCTGCATCTTCCGGATGGTTCGCAGACCGCGCCTGATCACCCTCTCGGTGATTTCCCGGCCTACAAGTGGGCGGCGATCGCGGCGCACCTTCCAGATGACCTGCGCGGATGGACCGCATTGGATATAGGCTGCAATGCCGGTTTTTACAGTGTCGAGCTTGCGCGTCGCGGCGCCCGGGTGCTGGCGGTGGATCACGATGCCCACTACCTGCGTCAGGCCCGCTGGGCGCGCCAGCGCTTCGGGATGCAGGAGCGGATCCGCCTGCGGCAGCTCGACGTTTATGATCTGGCCCATATGCCGGAGCGCTTCGACCTGGTGCTGTTTCTCGGGGTTTTTTATCACCTGCGCTATCCGTTGCTGGGGCTGGATATCGCAGCGGCGCGAGCCAGGCGGCTGTTCGTGATGCAGACGCTGGGCCTGCCCGGCAATGAGCTTGTCTGCGACACGCGGGCCAGAGGTTTCGACGATCTCGGCGAACTGGCCGCCCCCGGCTGGCCACGCATGGCATTCATCGAACACGACTTCGCCGGCGATCCGAGCAACTGGTGGAT
>CAZYIP010000013.1:24996-32634 GCA_964646895.1 uncultured Salinisphaerales bacterium
CGCGAATGGTTCGACTATCCTTTTCCGCCCGGCAACCCCGGTCATGAAGGCTGGGGCGTGGTCGACGCATGCGGCACCGACGTGAACGAGGTGCAGCCCGGACAGCGCGTCGCGGCGCTGAGCTTTCACGCCTACGCCGACTACGATCTCGCATCCGCCGACGCCGTCGTGCCGCTGCCGGTGGCGCTTGGCGACATGCCATTTCCGGGGGAGGCGATCGGCTGCGCGATGAACATCTTTCGCCGGGCCGAGATTCGTGCCGGGCAGACGCTGGCAATCGTGGGCGCGGGATTTCTGGGCGCGCTGCTGACCCGTCTGGCGGCGCAGGCCGGTGCACGGGTCATCGCCCTGGCGCGCAGTGCGTTTTCGCTCGAACAGGCACGCGCGATGGGCGCCAGCGAAACGGTTTCGATGCAGACGGACGATGCGGCGGCGAAGGTTGCAGACCTGACCGGCGGACACGGTTGCGAGCGGGTTATCGAGGCGACCGGCAAGCAGGCACCGCTGGATCTGGCGGGCAACCTCATTGCTTTCGGTGGTCGCCTGGTGATTGCCGGCTTTCACCAGGATGGCCCACGCACGGTGGACATGCAGCTATGGAACTGGCGCGGCATCGACGTCATCAACGCGCATGAGCGCGATCCGGCCGTGGCGTGCGCCGGTTTGCGCGCGGCGGTGGATGAGGTCGCCTCCGGGCGCCTCGATCCGCTGCCGCTGATCACCCATCGCTATTCCCTCGGCGCGCTGGGCGCGGCTCTGGAAGCGGCAGATGCACGGCCCGCCGGGTTTACCAAGGCGGTCGTGCTGATGGAGGATTCGTGACGGCGCCGCGGCTGGGCTTTCTCGGTCTGGGCTGGATCGGACGCCATCGGATGCGGGCGCTGGCGACGAGCGGCGTCGCGGAAGTCGCGGCCCTCGTCGACCCGGATCCGGAATGTCTCGCCGAGGCTCGCGCAATTGCCCCCTCCGCCCGGGTGTGGCCAAGCTTCGAGCGCATGCTCGAAAGCGATCTCGATGGCATTGTCATCGCCACGCCGAGCGCCCTGCACTCCGGACAGGCGATGGCCGCTCTCGACCGCGGCATGGCGGTTTTCTGCCAGAAGCCCCTGGCGCCGACGGCGCAGGCCTGCCGCCGCACGCTGGAGCGCGCGCGCGCCCGGGACCGCCTGCTGGGGGTCGATTTCTCGTATCGCTATCTCGTGGGCATGCGCCGGATTCGCGAATGCGTGCGCGATGGCACCCTGGGCCGCGTGTATGCCGCGTCGCTCGTGTTCCACAACGCGTACGGCCCCGACAAGGACTGGTTCTACCGGCGGGCCGAAGCGGGCGGGGGCTGCGTCACCGATCTCGGCATTCATCTGATCGACCTCGCCCTGTGGATGCTGGATTTCCCGGCCATCGAAGGTGTGGAGAGCCGCTGCTACGTGGCGGGAAACCTGCTCCGGTCCGGTTCCGATGCGGTGGAGGACTATGCCAGCGTGCGGCTGGATCTGGCCGGCGGTGTCGCCGTGGACCTGGCCTGCTCCTGGCATTTGCCGGTGGGGCAGGATGCGGATATCCGGGTGGGAGTTTACGGCACCGAGGCCGGTGCGGCGCTCGCGAACGTCGGCGGATCGTTCTACGATTTTCGCACGCAACTGTGCCATGGGACGGCCTGCGAGTCGTTATGCGAGCCGGACGAGGAAGGCGAGTGGGGCGGCCGGGCGCTGATCGACTGGGCGCGTCGGCTGGCCGTCAGCCCGCGGTTTGATGAGCGCGCCGCGCAGGTGGTGGCTGTGGCGGAGGCGATCGACCGGATTTATGACGGTAACGGCTGTTCGCCGCGGCCGAATCACGGCTAAAGCCGCTCCCACAATCGTGGTGGCCACATTTTGTGGGAGCGGCTTTAGCCGCGAAAAAAGGGTGAGATTGCCATACCTCAGTGTCAGGACACCGGCGCCTGATCGCGCCCGCGGCGGGCGGATGGGGCGGCGCGGCCGCTGGCACCGCGCAGGCTTCGGGTCAGGTCGTCGACCACATCGGCGAGGCCTTCGGTAATGTGCACGCGCGGATGCCAGCCCAGCAACTGCTGCGCCTTGCTGATGTCGGGTTGTCGCCGCCGGGGGTCGTCATTGGGCAACGGCTCGAATTCGATCGATGACGAACCGGGCACCAGCCGCAGGATCATCCGCGCCAGTTCGAGCACGCTGATCTCGTCCGGATTGCCAAGATTCAATGGCGTTTGGTGGTCCACCTTCATCAGGCGCACGATCGCTTCGATCAAATCGGATACGTGTTGCAGACTGCGGGTCTGGGTGCCGTCGCCGTAGACCGTCAGCGGATCGTTTTGCAGGGCCTGGCGCACGAAATTGGTCACCACCCGCCCATCGTAGGCGTCCATGCGCGCGCCATAGGTGTTGAAGATGCGCACCACCCGGACCGGCAGATCGTATTCGCGCCGGTAGCTCATGGTCAGCGCTTCGGCGTAGCGCTTGCTTTCGTCGTACACGCTGCGCGGCCCGATGGGATTGACGTGCCCCCAGTAACTTTCGGATTGCGGGTGCTGCTGCGCATCGCCATAAACCTCGCTGGTGCTGGCGAGAAAGAAGCGGGCACCGGATTGCCGGGCCAACTCCAGCAGTTCGTGGGTGCCGCGGCTGTTCGCCAGCAGCGTTGCCAGTGGCCACTTGAGGTATTTGACCGGCGACGCGGGCGAAGCGAGATGCATCACCCAGCCGATTTTCGCCTTGATTTTCAGCGGTTGCGTAATGTCCTGCTCGATGAAACGAAAGCGCGGCTGCGCGGCGAGGTGGGTGAGATTGCGGGGACGTCCGGTGATGAAATTATCCACACCAATGACACGATGACCGTCGGCCAGCAGGCGATCCGTCAGATGGCTTCCGATGAAGCCGGCAGCTCCGGCCAGCACAATGGTTTGTCGTTCGTCGGGTCGACGGCGGGAGCCGGCTTTCAGCAGAGCGAATTTGCGATCTGACCTGGCAAGCGTCATCGGCGTTTTCCTCCGAAGGGCTGGAGCCTGCTGAAAGCGCCTCACGGGGGCGGTGGCGGCTGGTCGGCAGGCTTTGGGCAGGCGCTTGATATCCGTCACAGAATTTGACGGAAGATGCTAGAAACATAGCACGCAGCCCGGTATGTATTCACTGTAGGGAAAACCCTAGATAGAGAGGCGTTTAATAGGCAAAAAATAATATTTGCATCCGGCCCGATTGTGACCAACACTTGTAAGTACTGGACTTTGCAACGGATCGGCCACCTTCTCGCCTTCGGCCGATCGGGAAAAACTCATGAAAACTGTCTTGATCACGGGTGGAGCCGGATTCATCGGCTCCCATGTCGCCAACGAGTTGCTGGCTTGTGGTTACCACGTCCGGGCTCTCGACAACCTCAACCCTCAGGTACATGGGGCGGACTGCCAGCGGCCGGATTACCTTGACGATGCAGTCGAACTGCAACGCGGCGACGTACGCGACCCCGGGGCGGTCGCGGCGGCGCTCAGCGGTGTCGATGGCGTGATTCACCTCGCCGCTGCCGTCGGCGTCGGCCAGAGCATGTATCAGCTCGCCCACTACACGGCGGTCAACAACCTCGGTACCAGCGTGCTGCTGGAGGCGCTGGCCGAGCGGCCCGTCGAGAAGCTGGTGGTGGCGTCGAGCATGAGCCTGTACGGCGAAGGCCTGTACCGGGACAGCGCTGGTGAATACCGGACCGCCCGTCGCACGCGGGCGCAGCTTGCCGCCCACGACTGGGAGCCCCGCGGTCCGGCGGGTGAGCCACTGACCCCGGTGGCGACGCCGGAGAGCAAGGCGCCGGAACTTTCGTCGGTTTATGCCCTGTCCAAGTTCGACCAGGAGCGCCTTTGTCTGATGACTGGTGAAGCCCGGGGCTTTGCGGCCACGGCGCTGCGCTTTTTCAACGTCTACGGCCCGTATCAGGCGCTGTCCAATCCCTACACCGGAGTGCTCGCGATCTTTGCCGCACGTTGTCTCAATGGACGCCCGCCGATGATTTTCGAGGACGGTGATCAGCGCCGCGATTTCGTCAACGTACGCGATATCGCACATGCCACGCGGCTGGCATACGAAAGCCCCGATGCGGCCGGAGAGGTCGTCAATATCGGCAGCGGGCATGCCTGGCGCATCAGCGAAATCGCGACAGCGCTCGCCAATGCGGTGGGCAGGCCGGACCTGGAGCCGGAGATCACCGGCCGGTACCGGATCGGGGACATTCGCCATTGTTTTGCCGACATCGGCAAGGCACGGGAGGTGCTCGGGTACCAGCCGCGGGTGAGCCTGGAAGCTGGGTTGGCCGAGCTGGCGGACTGGCTCGCCACCGCCCAGGCGGTGGACCGGGTCGATGAAGCCAGCGAAGAGCTTGCCACGCGGGGGCTGACGCTGTGAGCGCCGGTGTCGCGACCGGGCCGGAAATCGGACTGCTGGAATGGTTCTGGATCAACGATCACGCTCGCGTTGAAGCGTCCATCGAGGATCTGCGCCGCCTTGGCGTGCGCCATCTGCGTACCGGCTTTTCCTGGGCCGATTACCTGCGCGACGACGGACCGGCATGGTACGACTGGCTGCTGCCGCGGCTCGCGCGCGAGGTGGAGCTGCTGCCGTGCTTCGTGTATACGCCGCCGTCTCTGGGCGAGACGCCAAACACCGCGTCGCCTCCGCGCAATCCCAGGGACTACGCCGACTTCATCGACCACTGCATTACCCGTTACGGGCGCTGGTTCGACGCGGTCGAGTTGTGGAACGAGCCGAACAATGCGCGCGAATGGGACTACGAGGCCGATCCGCTGTGGGAGAAGTTCGCTGCCACCATTGGTGGTGCCGCTTACTGGGCGCGCCGCCGCGGCAAGCGCACCGTGCTCGGCGGCATGAGCCCGATCGACCCGAACTGGCTGCACACCATGTTCCGCCGTGGCGTGCTCGCACACATCGACGTGGTGGGGCTGCACGGGTTTCCGGGCAGTTACGATTCCGACCAGCGGCCCTGGACCAGCCACATCCACAACATTCGGCAGCAGCTCGAAAGCTACGATCTCGCGGCGCAGCTGTGGATTACCGAAACCGGCCATCCCACCTGGCGTCACGACGAGTTTCGGCAGTTGCAGGCGTTTGCCGCGATCCTCGATTTGCCGGTCGAGCGGGTTTACTGGCTGTGCCTGAACGATCTGCCGTCGGAGCGGCCATCGGCGGCGGGTTTCCACGTCGATCCGCGCGACTATCATTTCGGGCTCAAGACTGCCGGCGGCCGCGAAAAACTGCTCTACCGCAGCTGGGCGCAACGGGGCATCGATGCGCTGCCGGCGATGGCGCGCTGGCCAGCGCCGGCACACAAGCGGGCATCGAAACCGGCGCCGGTGCTGGTCACCGGCGGCGCGGGGTTCGTCGGCGCCAATCTGGCGGCACGCCTCGCCGCCGAAGGGCGTCGTGTGCGCGTGTTCGATAATCTGTCGCGGCCTGGCGTGGAGCAGAATCTGGAATGGCTGCGCGGTTGCTTCGGCGAAGCCATCGAGTTCGTGCCCGGTGATGTGCGCGACGCGCTGGCGGTCGCCGGCGCCGTGTCCGGCTGCCGGCAGATCTTCCATCTGGCGGCCCAGGTGGCGGTGACCACGAGTCTCGACGATCCGGTCGAGGATTTCGAATCCAACCTGACCGGCACGCGCAACGTGCTCGAAGCCGCGCGCCGCCAGCCACGCATGCCCGGGCTGGTATTCACCTCCACCAACAAGGTTTACGGCAATCTCGCCGGCATCGGGCTGGAGGCCGGGCCGACGCGCTATCGGCCGCGTGATGCGGTGCTGGCGCAACGCGGCATCTCCGAGCGCCAGCCGCTCGCGTTTTGCAGCCCCTACGGGTGCTCCAAGGGGGGCGCCGACCAGTACGTGCTCGACTACGCGCACAGCTTCGGTCTGCCCACAGTCGTGTTTCGCATGAGTTGCATCTATGGTCCGCATCAGTTCGGCACCGAGGACCAGGGCTGGGTGGCGCACTTTCTGATTCGTGCCCGCGATGGCGAGGCCATCACCATCTACGGTGACGGCAAGCAGGTGCGCGATATCCTGTTCGTGGACGATCTGGTGGAGGCGTTCCTGCTGGCCGAGCGGCACATCACCGACCTTGCCGGCAGAGCCTTCAACATCGGCGGCGGCCCGGACAACGCCATCAGCCTGCTGGAACTGATAGAGCGCATCCGCGAACTCGACAGCGTCCGGCCGATGCTGCGCTTCGCCGATCCGCGTGCCGGCGATCAGCTTTACTACGTTTCCGATACGGCCGGATTTCAGGCCGCGACAGGATGGCGCCCGCGTGTCGGTGCGGCGGCGGGGATTGTCCGCCTGCACGACTGGCTGTGTCGCCAACGCCCGGTCTTTCTGTCCCCCGCGCAGGATATGGCGGCCCAGTGAGCCTGCGCGTGCTGATGACGGCCGACACCGTCGGCGGCGTCTGGCAATACGCATTGGAACTGGCCTCGGGGCTCGCGGAGCAGGGCGCGGACGTGGTGTTGGCGACGCTCGGCCGGCCGTTGCGGGCGGATCAGCGACGGGCAGCGAGCGCCGTCCCCGGCCTCATGCTCCACGAAAGCAGCTACCGTCTGGAATGGATGCGCGATCCGTGGGGCGACCTCGATCGGGCGGGCGAATGGCTGCTGGAGCTTGCAGCGACCGTGCGCCCGGACGTAGTACACCTGAATCATTACTGCCATGGTGCGCTCGACTGGCCGGCGCCGGTGCTGATGGTGGCGCATTCCTGTGTGTATTCATGGTTTGCCGCCGTGCACGGAAAGCCGCCAGGGGCGGCATGGGAGCGCTACCGGAACGTCGTTGCTCGTGGCCTTGCCGGGGCCGACCTGGTTGTGGCGCCGTCCGCGTCGATGCTTGCGTCGGTGGAGCGGCATTACGGTCCCCCGGCAGCCACGCAAGTGATCCCCAATGGTCGTTGTGCCGCGCAATTTCCGCCCGGTGTGAAACAGCCACGAATTTTTGCGAGCGGGCGCCTGTGGGACGAAGCGAAGAACATCGCCATGCTCGCCAGAGTCGCACCGCGCCTGGACTGGCCGGTGCGCGTCGCCGGCGCGGCGAAGGGCCCGGACGGGCAGGGCGGCGACTTCAGGAACGTGGAGCAATGTGGCCGGCTGGACGCCGCCTGCATCGCCCGGGAATATGCAAGCGCGTCAATCCATGCCGCGCCGGCGCGTTACGAACCTTTTGGCCTCGGCATCCTGGAGGCGGCGCTTGCCGGTTGCGCGCTGGTGCTCGGCGATATTCCAAGCCTGCGCGAGATCTGGGGCCGGGATGCGCTGTTCGTTGCGCCGGATGATGACGAGGGCCTGATCGCGATCGTGAACGGACTGGCTCGTGATCCGCCCGCCCTGGCCTCGCTGGCGAAGCGGTCGCACCGGCGGGCGCTGCACTACAGCAGCGAGCGCATGAGCGCCGAGTACCTGAAGGCGTATCGGCACGTGAGAAGCGAATGTATGCCGCGCCAATCCCCTCTCCCCACCGGGGAGAGGGTCAGGGAGAGGGGCATAAACCGATAGTGCACCTTCAATAGTCCACCCTCTCCCCGGCTCTCTCCTGCCAGTGGGACACGGGGCGTTTCGGAAGCTGATCATGCGGATCGTGATGTTCTACCA
>CAZYIP010000014.1:0-1367 GCA_964646895.1 uncultured Salinisphaerales bacterium
TCTCGATCCGTGAGCACACGCGCCGATGGTAGCACGATTGCGCGCGGAAAATACTCTCTCTCCGCCCACGTATCTTCAATATTCAGACACCGGCGCCGGAATCTCGAATGCGTCAGGGTACGACACCCGTACCAGGTAGAGGCCCTGCGGTGGCGCGGTTATGCCGGCGGCACGGCGGTCGCGGGCTGCGAGCACCTCGCCGGCCCAGGCAACCGGTCGCGCCCCACGCCCGATCGCCAGCAACACGCCGGCTATGTTACGCACCATGTGATGCAGGAAACCATCCGCGACGATGTTCAACACGATGAACGCACCCCGCCGATGGAGCGTTATCGCACGAACTTCGCGGACCGGTGATTTCGACTGGCATTCTGCGGCGCGATACGAGGAGAAGTCGTGCTCGCCGATCAGTGTGCCCGCCGCTGCGTTCATCGCGTCCACGTCCAGCGGATGGTGAAACCAGCAGGCCCGGTGCGCATGCAGGGCGGAGCGCGCGCGACTGTTGTATATCAGGTAACGGTAATGCCGTTCGAGCGCACTGAAGCGGGCGTGAAAGTCACTGCTGACCGGCTTCACCCACGAGACGCTGACATCGTCCGGCAGATGCACGTTGGCGCCGAGCATCCATCCGTGTGCCGGACGCTCGACATCGACATCGAAATGGATCACCTGACCCAGGGCGTGCACGCCCGCATCGGTACGCCCGGCCGCGTATACGGCTACCTCGCGCGCGGCAACCCGCGACAAAGCGGCTTCGACGGTTTGCTGCACGCTGGTGGCATGCGGCTGAGCCTGCCAGCCATGATAACGGGTACCGTCATATTCGATGCCGGCGGCAAGCCTACGGCCTGACATTTTCCACACGGGAAGCTGTGATCATGGGTGGCGCATTATCGTTCCGCCGTACCTGCGCTGGCAACGTGCGGGCACCACAGCGTGCCACCATCACATCTGGCTTTTCAGGGCCTCGGCTTCCTCGCGCTGCGCGGTTGTGCCTTGCTCAAGAACCTCGTCCACAAGTCCCAGTGCCATCTCGCGATCGTTCATGGCCAGGTAAGCGCGGGCGAGGTCAAGTTTGATGCCCATGTCCTGCTCGACATCGGACATGGCATCTTCCGACGGATGTCCACCTAATTCCAGATGCTCCGGATCGCCGAAATCCACATCCCATTCGCCTCGGGCACTATCGTCATCCGCGCCGCCGCTGATAGCGGATTCCGCTTCCTGCGCAGCCGCGAACTCGGCGAAGCCGGTCTCGGCATCCGTCGATTCGTGTTCGGACTCGGAAGCTGTCACCGGCGATTCGTCAATGGAGAAATCCAGGGCATCGACCGGGTCGTCGTAACTCACGTCGCCGTCGGCCATGG